>NZ_BAAFRY010000002.1:0-128480 GCF_045866295.1 Ferrigenium sp. UT5 | reverse complement strand
AATGCGATGACGAGTGGATGAGCGGAAAAATCTATTTGAACATGAACACCTGATGCACGACCTCAAGAATTTTGCTCGTGAGAACTTTTACAGAAAAGGTGTTGCACAATCATTTGGCGCGCATCTTTAAGTGATCGCAATGGGTAAAGGCCGATGGTCAAGCATTTCTCTTTGCCACCGATTCGATATTTCATCCGCCAGGACCTTGTTCCGTTGGCTTTGACCAGCAAATAGAGTCCTTCACCGTCTGTGAGCTTGTAATCCTTATCCGTGGCTGTTGCTGCCTGGATCGCTTTGTCTGTGAGCTTGCCCATGGTGATTTGTCTCCAATTTGGGGGTATCGGCACGTAGACGGTACCCCCAACATGCAATTTTGGCAACCGATACCCCCACCGATACCCCCAGATCGTTCGGCAACAGGCGATGCTCACCGAACTACCACGAACTTACACGAACACAACTATTGATTGATATATATGGAAATTATTGCTTGTCGGGCATGAAAAAAGCCCACCGTTGCGGGTGGGCTTTTTCGTATTTTGGTGGTGGAACGAGTCCAACACGGAAACCGAGATTCTACACATAAATGACATTAATCGGAAGGACTGCCGTTCTGTCGGCGATCAACAGCAGCTTGTCGCACTTTGCTCTACTCCCCGCATTGCAACGTCACTTTTCGCACAAGAGGGTGTGGAGGGGCAGATTCGACGGGAAACGCGTTTTAACGGAGGTCGTACCAAACCCCTCGACCACTGCCGTGCTGGTTCAGCGTGCTGCGCTCGACCAGGGTACGGAAATGCTGCTTGAGCGTATTCCGGCTGGCACCGGTCAGCTTGATGGCATCGCCAATCGTGACGCGCCCATGCTCGCGGGCGAACTCAACGATCTGTAATTGCAGTTCTGGCATGGCCGCCAGCACGATCTTCTCGCGCTCGACCTTCTTCTCCAGGCGCCGCATCTGCTCGGCCAGGGAACGCAGAAAGAACACCAGCCACGGCTGCCAGTTGGGAGACTCCGTGCGGATCGTACCCTGCGTCTGGCGCAGTGCCAGGTAGTAGGCTTCCTTGCTGTGTTCGATCACGCTTTCCAACGAGCTGTACGGCACATAGGCGTAGCCGGCCTGCAGGAGCAGGAGCGTGGTCAGCACTCGGGAGAGTCGCCCGTTGCCGTCCTGGAAGGGATGGATCTCCAGAAAAACGACAACGCACAGGGCAATGATCAGCAGTGGATGCAGTCGGGCAGTCTCGCGCTCCTGATTTACCCAAGCCACCAGTTCTGTCATTAGGCGCGGCGTGTCGAACGGTGTGGCCGTCTGAAACACGATACCGATCTGCGCACCGGTTTCGTCGAACGCGGCAACGCTGTTCGAGTTGGTTTTGTAGTTGCCGCGATGCCAGGTGTCCTTCTCGCTGTGGCGCAGCAGAATCTGGTGCAACTGCTTGATGTGGTTTTCGGTGAACGGAATGTCCTGCCACGACGAGAACACCAGATCCATCAGCTCGGCATAGCCAGCTACTTCCTGCTCGTCGCGGGTGGCGAAGGATTTGATCTCCAGGTTCGACAGCAGCTGTTCCACCTCCCGATCGGACAGCTTGCTGCCCTCGATGCGGGTGGAGGAGCCAATGCTCTCGATGGTGGCCACGCGGCGCAGGGCCGACAAGCGATCGGGGGCGAGCGTGCCCAAGGCACGCCAGGCGCCCTTGAACTCATCGATCCTGGCAATGAGGCTCAGGATCTCTGGGGTGATCTGAATGGTGTCGGTTTTCAGCATGAACCAATACTACACCCATTTACACCCAATTACGAGTCGCATCCATTTCAACACCCATTTACACCCGATCTGTTGGCGCGCGTTTAAAACTGACCACCTGTGCGCGTTGAATTTTGACCAGGCGTTTTTGCATCGGATTTGATCCGTTGCTGTGGATAAGTCTACCAGACTGGGATGGTGTAGCGCCTCCTGTTCAAGTGGGTGGATGAGTCGGGAGTGGCCTCCCGACTTCTGTTTTAGAACGGTTCCTCCTGTTCGATCGAACCACGTCGGCTCCGTTCTCTGGTCTTGATCCGATCCTTGGCCGCAGCACTACTCTGTTTGAAGCGGTACGACTCATTGCCGGTCTCGACGATGTGGCAGTGATGCGTCAGGCGGTCCAGCAGTGCCGTCGTTAACTTCGCATCGCCGAACACGCTGCTCCATTCCGCGAAGGTCAGGTTGGTGGTGATGATCACGCTGGTGCGTTCGTAGATTTTCGACAGCAGGTGGAACAGCAACGCGCCGCCCGCCTGCGAGAACGGCAAGTAGCCCAACTCATCCAGAATCAGCAGATCCATGTGCATCAGGCTGTTCGCCAGTCGCCCCGGCTTGCCAGCCGCCTTCTCCTGCTCCAGCAGGTTGACCAGATCGACTGTGGAGTAGAACCGGACACGCTTGCCATGTTGCTGGATCGCGGCCACCCCCAGTGCTGTCGCAAGATGCGTCTTGCCTGTCCCCGTGCCACCGACCAGCACCACGTTCTCTGCTGCCTCGGTGAAGCGGGTCGATGCCAGTTGACCGATCAGCGATTCATCCACTCTGGACTGACTGAAGTCGAAGTCGGCCAGGCAGCGATGCACGGGGAATCGGGCCGAGGTCATCTGGTAGCGGATCGAGCGCAACCCGCGATCCGTGTTCTCCGCTTCGATCAGGTGCTTGATCAGCCATTCCGAGGTGTCCAATCCGACGTTGCGGCCTTGGCTCAGCAGCTCCGCATAACTCTCCGCCATGCCGCGCAGCTTGAGCCCTTTGAGTTCGGCAACGATATCAAGCATGGTGCACCTCCTGCTCGGTCAGGCGGTCATAGCGGGCCGTATCCGCCACCGGCTCCTCGTTGAGCCTCAGGCTGGTTTCCGCCTGCGCAGGGGGTGCCTGCTGCTTCAGCCTAGCCAGAACGTTCAACACATGCTCTGCACTGTGGATGCCGGATTCCAGAACCAGTTCGACCGCTACCAGCACATCTTCCAGTCCATGCACCGGGACTTCCGCCAGCACCTTGGCCATCAGGCGATTGCCTTCCTGTCGTTCGTGCCGTTGCAGGGCGGCCTGTAGTTTGATCAGCGCCGGGGGCATGTCCTCGAATGGGGCACCGTTGCGCAACGCACCGGGCTTGCGCTCGATCAGCGGCACGTAGTGCAGCCAGTCGTAGCTGGTCTGACCACGATCCAGCATGCGGCGGTGCGTAGCGACCATGGCCGTGTCGTCATAGAAGGTGATGCGGTCGGCATACAGGTGGATGCTGACCATACGATTGGCCAGATGACAGGGAACCGAGTAGCGGTTCTTGTCGACACTGACCAGACAGGTGCTCGATACACGCCCCATGGTTTCCACATAGCCGTCGAACGGTGCAGGCATCGCCATCAGGTAAGGTTGCTCCTGTTCCAGCGCATCGAGCACGGTGATGCCATCGTAGTCCGGGTGGATCAGCTCTGCCCATAGTGCCCGGCAGCGCGCTTCCAGCCATAGGTTGAGTTCGTCGAAGCTGCTGAACTTGTGCTGCTTCGCCTCGATCCAGATGCGGCGACGTGCATCCTGGACGTTCTTCTCGACGATGCCTTTCTCCCAACCGGAGGCAACGTTGCAGAAGTCGGCCTCGTAAACGTAGTGCGACACCATGGCATAGAAGCGCGTGTTGACGATGCGCCCGTTGCCACGACTGACCTTGTCCACCGCCGTCTTCATGTTGTCGTAGATGCCGCGCCGTGCAACACCGCCTAGCGCCGCAAAGGCCCGGTTGTGCGCATCGAACAGCATCTCGTGACTCTGGCCGGGATACGCGCTCAGAATGAACGCGCGACTCGCGCACAGCTTGGTGTGCGCCACGATGATCTTGCGCTGCACGCCGCTGATCACCAGCGATTCTTCGCTCCAGTCGAACTGGAAGGCTTCGCCAAGCTGGAATTTGAGCGGCACAAAGGCAGATTTGGCCGCCACGCCTTCGCCTTCGGTGCGCCACTTGCGCACAAATTCGGTGACGCGACTGTAGTCCCCCGCAAAGCCTTGCTGTTGCACTGCTTCAAACAGCAGCTTGGCGGTGCGGCGATCCCGCTTGGGGCGATGCGCGTCAGCTTTGAGCGCTTGCTGTAGCCAAGGCTCATACGGGGTGAGCAACGTCTGGGCAGCTTTGCGGCGGTATTTGACCTCGGCACCTTCCGTCGCTTTCAGCCATTTTTTGATGGTGTTGCGGGACAGGCTCGTTCGGCGCGCGATCTCGTTGATCGGCAGGTTCTCGCGGAAATACATCCGCCTTATCTTCGCGTTCATGACCATGGTAATCACCTCTCGTTTGCTCCTGCTTAAAAAGCAGGCAGCGTACTCGGATTACCTGGTCAATTTTCAGCGCGCACAACCCTCATAAAGTGGTCAATTTTCAGTGCGCGGCAACAGTCAATCTCCAGCATCTGCACCAAACGCTCCGCGTACGGCGTGATCTTGTTGTCGCCGCGCTGCCGGCAATACTGCGGCTCCGTGCCTTCCGGCGTCTTGAGCCATTTACGAATCGTCTTGCGTGTCAGCCCAGTGCGCCGCTCAATTTCCGACAGCGATAGCCCGTCACGGTGATACAAACGCCTTACCTTACCCAGTATGTTCATGGTGATCATCTCCTTGGTTTCTCCAGTCCGAAAATCGGAACGGAGGAGGTTAATCACCTGGGTAATTTTCAGCGCGCAGACACTAGGAAAAGTGGGGAATTTTCAACGCGTACCAACAGTGCTGACGAAAATATCGATCTTGCCCTTCCTCGATACCGTCGGCCTGGGGCCTTTTACCCACTGCTGCAGCCCTACCGCCTCACTCATCAAGGTGAAAATCGCGTTCTTGGTAGGCTCCTCAAGTCTTATGGCGACATCAATGCCGGACACTGAGGCGAATCCATTCGACAGCGCGTCGGCGACTGCGACGGTCAGAAGGTACTCAGGCTTAATATGCAGGAACTCTTTCGCGTAGCGCCAGTGGCGCAAAACGCCGGCTTCAAGACCTGCCAGGATCTGATCCTCGATTTTCAGCGGACAATTATTCAAAGCGCTCACCAGATCACCTGCTTGGGTACTGGCCGTTCGTGATGAACTGGTCGTAACTATCGAAGCTATCACCATCCTGCCATGATCGATCCCACGGTCGCGGCTCGGCCGATTCCAGCAACAACAAGCTGAGTACCCGATCGCGCTCGCTGTAGGTATGCTTGAACTCCGTCAGCTTCATGTACGGCGCCTCCTCAGCACACCAGGCGGCAGCCGACAAAGTGATGCCGTCCCATTCCTGTGCCACCGAGGTATCGGCTGCCACGGTATTCGGTAGCGGCTCCTGCGGGTCGTCCGTGCGCCGCACCCGTGCTCGCGTCATGACCGCCGCCCTGCTGCGCGACTCGTAGTCCAGATAACCGTTGTCCCAACAAACCAGGATTGCGCGCTGACTCGTGTGCTGGATAAAGCGGATGCACAAGGCTTCGAACGACACATCGAATTGTTTCGCCAAACCACTCAGCAGATGCAGGTCGACATGCGAACCATTGATGCATTTGCCGAACACGTCCCCAGGCATCAGGAGATTGCTGGCGAAGACGTTGGCCTCGCGTTCGATCACCGCCATGGTGTCCGAGCCAGAGTAGACACTGGATTTGTCGCAGTTGAAGCCGCCTTCGGGTGGTTGATCGCGGTGCAGTACGAAATGGCCAAGCTCGTGGGCGATGGTGAAGCGCCGCCTCTCCTGCCTGGCAGAACCGTTGTAGAAAATGCCCCACTCGGCGGCATCGTCCGGATTGCGGACCAGCGCACCCTCGCAGCCAAACCACGGCGCAGGTGCCGGCGGCTTGATCTCCTTGACACCCTTGCCATAGGGCGTCGATGGAAGCATCTGCCGGATCAATTCGAGATCTGTAACCAGAGGCATCTCACCGCCGAGGTAGGCCCGCATCCATTTGATGATGTTGTACGCGGCCTTGGGCGGCGTGAGTACCTCCGCAGTCACTTCTTGTCTCCGTCCTTGCGCGAGCCAAACATCACTTCCAGCGCCTGCCGGTAACGCCGTTTCTCCTCCTCCGGCATGCCGACATACTCGCGGAAGAAAACGACATCATCGGGCGTGGCCTCAGGTGCTTCTTCAACAGGCTCTCCCATGAGATCACCCATCGTTACGCCCAATATCTTCGCAATGGCCTGGATCCGTTCGGCGGAAGGCCGCTGCCCCGGTTTTTTCTCCAGTTCCCAGATATAGGCCTTAGTACAGCCGACCGCGTCGGCCACCTGCTGCAAGGTCAGTCCTTTGGCCTCGCGCAGGCTTCGCAGGCGTATTCCAAACGCCGAACCCATGGCGATGCTCCTGTCTCGTCAATAAATCCTGATAGGACTGAAAGTATAGCTCTGTGATACAGGAAAGCGCCAGATGTTCCTTACTTATTGACAAGCGGATAAGAGGGGAACAGAATCACGCTGTATCACGCTACTTTACTAATACGCGATATAAGTTTAGTAACCATAGTCGCCGGCCAGCGCTTCGATTTCCTCGTTCGCAGACCTCCGACGCCATTTCGGAAAGGACTACGAAGATGAAAAAGACTTGGGTCGAAGTGCTGCTCGAACTGCCGGTGGACGCCGGGCTGCGCGACTTTTTGACGGACAATGGGCTGACCATGCCCGCTGGGTTTACCTGGACTGATGCGCCAGAAACCTCGCAGGCGCTGGTGGATGCCTTGCTCACTTGCCCGGACGTGACGGTGCGCGATCGGGTGGCGGCGAAACTCCGTGCCAGTGTTGAGTTGGGCGACGCCGCCGGCAAACAGGCGATGTTCCAGGTATCGACGGGCAATGCGGCTGCGCTATCGGGATTGGTGGCCTGCCAGAGCGACATGCACCGTTCGTTCTGGCTCTACGCAAAGCACCCAGACCTGTTCGATCGCGCGGGCGACGTCGATCATTTCGAGCGTCACGGCGGGCAGGCCCAGCAGCACGATCTTGGCGTATGCCGCCGGCCCAACACCTCGGAGCCGGCCATGACAGGATTGCGTCAGGCCGTATCGTCGTTCTACCAGCGCGAGATGCAATGCGGCGACCGGAGCAAGGCCTATGTCATGGAACGCAGCCCTGGGGTTTTCTTGCTGAGCGTCCACGTCAAGGATCTGGCGATGCTGCAATTGGAGTTCGAGGGTGACGACCTCAAGCGTCGTGTGGGCAACCCGAACATCCATTCGGTACTGGAATACTCGATGGCCACCGGCGTGACCCGGACCCTGGTGCGGGGCGGCGTCAAATACCATCAGATGCTGCTCGATGCGTTCGCCGAGCATCTGCTGGGCGTGAAGGTCGACGCCCAACGCATCAAGCCGCCGACGCTGGACTTGTCGGTATTGAGCCTCGGCTTCAACGTGCCAGCCGCCAAGGCCGATGGATTCGATGTCCTGCAGGTGAAATCGATCTCCGTCCTCAGCCCCAGCTCGGCATTGAAGTTGGATTGCACGGCGATGGCGTCCAGTGATCAACGTTGCGTGACGGATCTGCTGCAGGACGAGTTTCCCAACGAGAATCCCCTGAGCCGGGGTTGGTTGGTGACGGCCGCGCACATCAATCTCTACTATCCGCCCGAGCCTGGAAAGATGCGCCCCAAGGTGGTGACCATCGAGGTCACGCGCAAGGGACGGCTGAACCTGCATAAGTTTAACGCCGAGATGCAGGCACAGTTGGAGAGCTATCTCGTCACGCTGGGCATCCTGCAGCCGGGCCAGACGCTCTCAGCCCACGAGGTACCACCGGACGTCGAGACCACGAATCAGCAGCCGGTGTACGAGGACTAACAAGTGGCGAGCCACGATGCATGGGCGCTGGTGTGCCGTCTGTTTACCGGCGGCACACCCTTGGCCCGCAGCATGTTGTCGCCTGGCGAAATTGCCGCGTCCAGCGCCCTCGGCAAGGCGGTGAAACCGGCAGCCCTGAATCAGACCCATACGCTATGCCCCTACTGCCAGCTTCATCGATGTCAGATCTGGGGCGACGGGAAAGGCGGACGCTGTTGCCATTGCCCGGAGTGCGGTCAAGTCTCGGTGCAAGCGGATGACCTTGCCGCGCTGGAACTCGATGAGGAATGGTTTCGGGCGAAGTTGCGGCTGGCCATGGACATCAATAGCCGGGATGGGATCATCGATCTCGGTTCCGGCGTTTGGCATCTGGGTGAGGCGCGACGTGATCCGGTACTGCTGGCACGCAGCCTGATCAATGTCTGGCGTGAGCCCACGATCCTGGACCGGGTCCGGGTAAAGGGTGGAGACATCCGCGTGATTGCACCTCGGCACCGGGAAACGCGGGGCGAGCCATTTGGGCATGGCGTGGAGTGGTTGTCCTTGGAGGAGCGATTCGCATTCTATGGGGGCGGGATCACCTACACCCCGGTGGCCGAGACAGTCGGCATGTCAGTGGTGGCTGACCCGACGACACCTGTCTTTGGTCCGTTCTCGGCGGATTTCCGGTGGGTCACGTTGGACAGCTGGCCGGACGGAGCCATTCACTGCACGCCGGGTCAGGCGGCCGTCTTCAAGGCGCTATGGGAATTCAAGGGCGAGTGGCGTCGAGGGGAGCAGGTAATGCTGCGCGCAGGACTCAACAGCACGAAGCCGAGTGACGTTTTCAAGGCGGCACGATACGAGGGGCCTCGCCACGCCTACCAGACACTCGTGGATACGCAGGAACGCGAAGGACTGTATGCAATGCCATGTGCAGCCAAGCAGTGACGAATGTTCGTGACATGCTCTGCCTATCCAAGTTTGACGGAAAACCGTTCAATCTGACACACTGACAACTCATTGCGCAGACTGGCAATGTGCGCGTGCCACGGCGAAAGAGTTGGTGGAGATTTTGAGAGAACAGAGGGCAGAAGAGAGTCGAACTGGCTGACCTGTGGCCCAGTCCGTACCCACCCCCGGCACACGCAGAATGGGCGCGAACCCCGCGTGGTTTGCGGGAAGCAGAAATGGAAACGCCCAACCGAGAAGGGTTGGGCGTTAAATTTTGGTGGCCCGGGGCGGAATCGAACCACCGACACAAGGATTTTCAATCCTCTGCTCTACCGACTGAGCTACCAGGCCAATTTTTCGTAACATCTTGCAACGCATGCCAGGATTTTGGTTGCGGCCGTTGGGCCTTGCCAAACTTAACTTGCGTTGCAAGTTATCCTCTACCGCAACAAGCTGTGTTGCAGCGTGTTGTCAATCCTCTGCTTTACCGACTGAGCTACCAGGTCGTTTCTCCAATCCGGTGAAGGATGGATCATGCGAAGGCGCGCATTGTATCGATAAGGCTCCAAAGGAGCAATATCAAAAACGTATTCTGTCAGCCCCAAATAGAAATGTCCGCTGGTAATTAGACTCACCCCTGTCAAAAACAGAGGCGGATATTTTGGGAATGGACAAACTCATGAGTCAGAAAGAAGTGAAACGGGCGCAGGTACTGGATCGGTTGAAAGCGGGCAAAATCAGCCTGCAGGAAGCCGCACGGCAGATGGGCGCCACCTCCCGCTAGGCGCGACGGCTGTCGCGCAAGCGAGGGCGGGGAGGAGAAAGAGCAAGCCGAGTAACTTAGTCATATGCGCCTTTCTGTTGGGGAATGTTATAAGCACGAACGGCATTCAGTCGCTAGTCCAGGTGTGTCTGATTCAGTCGTCACACCGGCGAAGGCCGGTGTCCAGTTGATTAAAATCACCGGATTCCGACCTTCGCCGGAATGACGAATTATAGTTAATCAGCGCCTCCCTAAGCTTTGTTGCGCCGCTCCATCTGATGGGTGCAATCCAGCGCCGCCAGTTTGTAGCATTCTGCCAGCGTGGGGTAGTTGAACACGTTGCTGATCAGGTCGCGCACGCTGCCGTTGAGGTTCATCACCAGCTGCCCGATGTGCACCAGTTCGCTCGCCTGTTCGCCCACGATATGCACACCCAACAGTTTACCGCTGCGCGCATCCACCACCAGCTTCAGCAATCCTTGCGCGTCGCCGATGATCTGGCCGCGCGCGCTGTCCTTGAAATTGGCGCGCCCGACCACGTAGGGGATGTCCGCCTGCTGCACTTCCTTCTCGGTTTTGCCGACGTAAGATATCTCGGGGATGGTGTACACCGCCATCGGCAGGTTCTCGGCGGCCTGCTGTTCCGCGCCGCCGAAAGCATGAAGCACGGCACTGCGTCCCTGTTCCATGCCGGTGGAGGCGAGGGCGGGGCGGCCGATCAGGTCGCCCACCGCGTAGATGTGCGGCACGCTGGTCTGGAACTGCGCGTTCACCGTGACCCAGCCTTCGTCCAGCGCGATCCCGGCCTTGTCCACTTGCAGGCCCGCGCTGTTTGGTTCGCGGCCCTGCGCGAACAGCACCGCGTCGGTGCGGAATTCCTTGCCGCTTGCCAGCCGTGTCAGCACGCCGTGGTCTTCGCGCACAATTTCCGCTACGCGTTCTTCCATGTGGAAGTCCACGCCCATGGCGAGGAAGCTGTCGGCCAGCACGCCGACCACGTCTTCGCTCAGGTAGGTGAGCAACTGCTTGTGGCTATCCACCACCGATATGTGCACACCGAGCGCGGCGAAGATAGATACGAATTCACACGCGATCACACCGCCGCCGACCACCAGCAGGCTGTCGGGCAGGTGGCGCAGATTGAGGATGGAGGTGGAGTCCAACACCGTCTTCTTGTCGAAGGGGATGTTGGACGGGCGGCGCGGACGCGAACCCGCGGCGAGCAGGATGACTTCTGCAGATATCTTGCGCGCGTTGCCGGAGGCGTCGGTGACTTGCAGTGTGTGCGCATCGACGAACGATGCCTCGCCGGGGATCAGCGCCACGCCGTGTTTCAGCAGGCGTTTCAGGATGACCGATTCCTGCTGCGCGATCACGCCTTCCTTGCGGCGCACCGCGTCGGCCAGCAGGCCGTGGCGGCTGCGGCTGTCCGGCGCGAGCGCGGAACGCATGCCGCCGGAACGCGACAACAGATAGGCCACCTCGCGCATCGCCTTGCTGGGGATGGTGCCGGTCTGCAGGCCGGCGCCGCCGAGCCTGGGCTTGCGCTCGATGATCGCCGCGCGCTTGCCCATGCGCGCCGCCTGCCAGGCCGCATGTTGACCGGCGGGGCCGGAGCCGATGATGAGGATGTCGTAGTCCATGCGGGCGCGCTCCTATGAGTGATAAGCCTGCGTCATTCCGGCGCAGGCCGGAATCCAGTTCAAAAAATATATCCTGCGCAGCAGACCGACCCTTGATGTCGTCCCGCTTGCGCGGGGGATATTCAATCATCTGGATTTCGGCCTGCGCCGGAATGATGGAACACTTACTTGATGCGCATGCCGGGCTGCGCGCCCTCATCCGGCGACAGGATGTACAGGCCGGGTTCGCTGCCGGAAGCGGCCAGCACCATGCCTTCGCTCAAGCCGAACTTCATCTTGCGCGGTGCGAGGTTGGCGACCATCACCGTCATGCGGCCTTTCAGCTTTTCCGGATCGTAGGCGGACTTGATGCCGGCGAACACGTTGCGCGATTTCTCTTCGCCGATGTCCAACGTCAACTGGATCAGCTTGTCGGCGCCCACCACGTGCTCGGCGTTGACGATGCGCGCCACACGCAGGTCGATCTTCATGAAGTCGTCGATGCTGATGGTCTCAGAAATTGGCTCCAGAGTAGAAGATGGCTTCTCACCTTCGCTTCCTCGCCCGCTTGCGGGAGAGGATTGAGGAGAGGGCTGCTGCGCTTCAGCGTGACGTTGTTGCGAATGCGATTCGGTCATGTTCTTCAGGCTTTCCTGGTTGGCGGCGATCATGGCTTCGATCAGTTTGGGATCGAGGCGGGTCGCCAGATGTTGATAGGTGTTGATGCTGTGGCCGAGCAGTAATGTGCTTGCATCTTCCCAGCGAAGCGGAGAAATTTTCAAGAATGATTCAACATTCTTTGCTAATTCTGGCAGAACAGGTTTCAGATACAGGGTAATGATGCGGAATGCGTTTATTGCTACGGTGCAAATTCGATGGAGGAGTTCATCCTGCCCCTCCGCTTTTGCAAGCTCCCATGGTTTCATGGTTGCCACATACTGATTTGCAGTGTCGGCCAGAGCCATGATTTCGCGAATTGCTTTGGCATAATCACGGCATTCATACAAAGAGCTAATTTTTTCTGATGAGGCTTGCAGTGAATTAATGAATGCAAACTCGTTGGAATCCAAATCTTCAAAGAAGTTGAAATTAGCGCTCGGTTGCAGCTCTCTCGTTGCTATTGCTTGCGCGACTTGTTCATTTAGGCTGAGGTCGGCATTCCTGAGATGCTCGAATTTATCGAGGCTGGGAATACTTTCGCAAAGCTTGCCGTCGAACTTCTTGCTGATGAAGCCCGCGCAGCGGCTGGCGATGTTGATGTACTTGCCGATCAGGTCGCTGTTCACCTTGGCCACGAAGTCATCGAGGTTGAGGTCGATGTCTTCCATGCTGCCGTTCAGTTTGGCGGCATAGTAGTAGCGCAGGTATTCGGTGTTCTTGATGTGGTCCACATAGCTGCGCGCAGTGATGAAGGTGCCGCGCGACTTGCTCATCTTCTCGCCGTTCACGGTAAGGAAGCCGTGCGCGAACAACTTGGTCGGCGTGCGGAAGCCGGCGTGTTGCAGCATCGCGGGCCAGAACAGCGCGTGGAAATAGAGGATGTCCTTGCCGATGAAATGGTACAGCTCGGCGTCAGAGCCTTGTTTCCAGTATTCGTCGAAATCGAGGCCGGTCTTCGCGCAGAGCTGTTTGAAACTGCCCATGTAGCCCACGGGCGCGTCCAGCCACACATAGAGATACTTGCCTGGTGCATCAGGGATCTCGAAACCGAAATAGGGCGCATCGCGCGAGATGTCCCAGTCGGTAAGTTTGTTCTCGCCCTCGGCGCCCAGCCATTCCTGCATCTTGTTTGCAGCTTCTGCTTGCAGCGAACCGCCGCGCGTCCATTGGCGCAAAAACTGCTGGCAGGAGTCGGCAGAGAGCTTGAAGAAGTAGTGGTCAGAATTGCGCAGTTCCGGTTTCGCGCCAGACACGGCGGAGAATGGCTCGATGAGGTCGGTCGGGGCGTAGGCCGCGCCGCACACTTCGCAGTTGTCGCCGTACTGGTCCTTGGCGTGGCACTTGGGGCACTCGCCCTTGATGAAGCGGTCCGGTAGGAACATGTTCTTGACCGGGTCGTAATACTGCTCGATGGAGCGCACCTCGATCAGGCCGTTGGCCTTGAGCGTGCGGTAGATGTCCTGCGCGCTTTCCTTGTTCTCGGCGGAGTTGGTCGAGCCGTAGTTGTCGAAAGCGACATGGAATGCGGCGAAATCGTCGAAGTGTTCCTGCCAGACGCGGGCAATCAGTTGCTCGGGCGTGACGCCTTCCTTTTCGGCGCGCAGCATGATGGGCGTGCCGTGGGTGTCGTCCGCGCACACGTAATGGCAGGTGTTGCCGCGCATCTTCTGGAAACGCACCCAGATGTCGGTCTGGATGTACTCGACCAGGTGGCCGAGATGGATGCTGCCGTTGGCGTAGGGCAGGGCGGAAGTAACTAGGATTTTACGTGTCATGTTGCGGGATTCCTTTAAAAGCGGCTGCGGCGGCGCACTGCGGCGTTGCGCGGTGCTCGGAATCCTCATGCACTAGGTGTGCATTCCGGTTCCTGTGCGCCGCGCGCCTTGCATTGCATCCGCCTCGCTCGCTTTTATACTTAAATTCGATGAGGGCGCGATTGTAGCAAAACCCACGCACCGCCGATGATTTTGGGTAAAATCGCGCCCGCACCAAACCCCTCAAGGAAACAGGATGAGCATCAAGTCAGACAAGTGGATCCGTCGCATGGCCGAACAGAACGGCATGATCGAGCCGTTCGAGCCGAACCAGGTGAAGGAAGTCAATGGCCAGAAGATCGTGTCCTATGGCACGTCCAGCTATGGTTACGACATCCGCTGTTCGCGCGAATTCAAGCTGTTCACCAACATCAACAGCACCATCGTCGATCCCAAGAACTTCGACCCGACCTCTTTCGTGAACGTCGAGGCCGATTACTGCATCATCCCGCCCAACTCCTTCGCGCTGGCGCGCACCGTGGAATACTTCCGCATCCCGCGCAGCGTGCTGACCGTGTGTCTGGGCAAGTCCACCTATGCGCGCTGCGGCATCATCGTCAACGTCACCCCGTTCGAGCCGGAATGGGAAGGCTATGTGACGCTGGAGTTCTCCAACACCACGCCGCTCCCCGCGAAGATCTACGCCAACGAAGGCGTGGCGCAGGTATTGTTCTTCGAGAGCGATGAAGAGTGCGAAACGTCCTACAAGGATCGTGGCGGCAAGTATCAGGGCCAGGTCGGCGTCACGTTGCCGAAGATCTGATGGACAAGTTCAAGCAAGTCGTTTGGCACTCACCCGAAGGCGAGGTGGTGGCCTGCTACGAGAAGAACAAAGTCATGCAGGAGAACTTGGCCGAGATCGCCCAGGTCTGCCGCGACGCGCTGGAAGATGCGGTGCTCATGGGCTGCGACGAACAGCAGTTCCGCGAAGTGCTGGCCGATCTGGTCGCCACCCTCGCCAGCCCCTACCCGGCCGGCAAATAAGTCCCTTTTATTCCCCGCGCAATCTGCGACAATCCGCGCCAATAAACACCATTTCATCAGAGGCTACGCCATGAAGTTCCGCTTTAGCTCCGACATCACATTGGCCTGCGGCCAATATGAGTCTGTACTGAACCTTCACCTCGCCCGGCAAACGTTGTGTGATCTCTTTTTGGTATCCCGTTTCAATGCTCAAAGGAGCGCAACATGAAGTTCAGATTTCCCATCATCATCATCGACGAAGACTATCGTTCCGAGAACGCCAGCGGTCACGGTATCCGCGATCTGGCGGACGCGCTGGAAAAAGAAGGGATCGAAGTCGTGGGGATGACCAGCTATGGCGACCTGACCTCGTTCGCGCAACAACAGAGCCGGGCTTCCGCTTTTGTGCTGTCCATCGACGACGAGGAGTTCGGCGCGGGCAGTGCGGAGGAAACGGAAGTGGCGTTGCGCACCCTGCGCGCGTTCGTGCAGGAGATCCGTTTCAAGAACGCGGACATTCCCATCTACCTGTACGGAGAGACGCGCACCTCGCGCCATATCCCTAACGACATCTTGCGCGAGTTGCACGGCTTCATCCATATGCACGAGGACACGCCGGAATTCGTGGCGCGCCACATCATCCGCGAGGCGAAGTCCTACATGGATTCGCTGGCGCCGCCGTTCTTCCGCGCGCTGGTGGATTATGCGCAGGACGGTTCCTATTCGTGGCACTGCCCCGGCCACTCCGGCGGCGTGGCATTTCTGAAATCCCCGGTGGGGCGCATGTTCCACCAGTTCTTCGGCGAGAACATGCTGCGCGCCGATGTGTGCAACGCGGTGGACGAACTGGGCCAGTTGCTCGACCACACCGGCCCGGTGGCGGCCTCCGAGCGCAATGCGGCGCGCATCTTCAATGCCGACCATCTGTTCTTCGTCACCAACGGCACGTCCACTTCCAACAAGATCGTGTGGCACTCGATGGTGGCGCCGGACGACATCGTGGTGGTGGACCGCAACTGCCACAAATCCATTTTGCACGCGATCATGATGACCGGCGCGGTGCCGGTGTTCCTGACGCCGACGCGCAACAACTTCGGCATCATTGGACCCATCCCGAAATCCGAATTCGAGCCGGAGAACATCCAGAAGAAGATTGACGCCAATCCTTTCATCAAGGACAAGACCAAGAAGCCGCGCATCCTTACCCTCACGCAGAGCACCTACGACGGCGTGATGTACAACGTCGAGATGCTGAAAGAGATGCTGGACGGCAAGATCGACGCGCTGCATTTCGACGAGGCGTGGTTGCCGCACGCGGCTTTCCATGATTTCTACCAGGACATGCACGCGATCGGCAAAAATCGCCCGAGCGCCCGGGAGTCCATGATTTTCTCCACCCAGTCCACGCATAAACTGCTGGCCGGTCTGTCCCAGGCTTCGCAGATTCTGGTGCGCGACAGCCAGACGCGAAAACTGGACCGGGACTGTTTCAACGAGGCCTATCTGATGCACACCTCCACCTCGCCGCAATACGCCATCATCGCCTCGTGCGACGTGGCCGCCGCGATGATGGAGCCGCCCGGCGGCACCGCGCTGGTGGAAGAATCCATCGCCGAGGCGCTCGACTTCCGCCGCGCCATGCGCAAGGTGGAAGCCGAGTTCGGCGCCGACTGGTGGTTCAAGGTGTGGGGGCCGGATTACCTGTCGGAAGAAGGCATGGCCGACCGCGAAGACTGGGTACTGCGTGCGGACGACCGCTGGCACGGTTTTGGCAAACTGGCCGAAGGTTTCAACATGCTCGACCCGATCAAGGCCACGGTGGTCACGCCGGGGCTGGACGTGGACGGCGACTTCGCCGACAGCGGCATCCCCGCCAGCATCGTCACCAAATACCTGGCCGAGCACGGCGTGGTGGTGGAGAAGTGCGGCCTGTATTCCTTCTTCATCATGTTCACCATCGGCATCACCAAGGGGCGCTGGAACAGCATGGTGACCGAGTTGCAGCAGTTCAAGGACGACTACGACAAGAACCAGCCGCTGTGGCGCGTGTTGCCCGAGTTCATCGCCAAAAACCCGCGCTACGAGAAGATCGGTCTGCGCGATCTGTGCGACCAGATCCACGGCATCTACAAGGCCAACAATGTGGCCAAGCTGACCACCGAGATGTATTTGTCCACCATGGTGCCCGCGATGAAACCGTCGGATGCCTTTGCCAAAATGGCGCACGGCGAGATTGATCGGGTCGCCATCGACGATCTGGAAGGGCGCATCACGGCGGTGTTGCTCACGCCCTATCCGCCCGGAATTCCCCTGCTGATCCCGGGCGAGCGTTTCAACAAGATCATCGTCGATTACCTCCGGTTCGCGCGGGAATTCAACAAAAAATTCCCCGGCTTCGAGACCGACATCCACGGCCTGGTCGCGGACAAGAGCAACGGCGAGCGGGTGTATTACGTTGATTGCGTGAAATAACGCGTGCTATCAAACGCTGCTGCATGAGGGCGAGTGGAAAAGCTTCGCCCCATCGCACGTTCGCGCGGGCTGTTTGCGGGACGGATGGCCCGCGTTATCCAAAGTCACGACGGCCTGGCGCTTGACCCTGTGCGCGGTGGGGAGGATGATTTCCGCCGTGCAGGAGGCGAGGGTTTGCCAAAAATAAAAAACGGATTCACCCGCGATCAACAGCTCGCGCTGCTCGGTGCGGCCGTGGTATTCATTGTCATCGCAACGATGGGCGAACTGCTCCAGAACTATCGCGAAACGGACAAGAAAGAAGCGCGTTTCCTTGACAGCCTCACCTTCATTGGCAAGCTGCGCGCCCAGGTCGAGAGCGAATTGAATTCGGTGCTTTATCTGAGCAGCGGGCTGGGCAGTTACCTGGTGGTGCGCAACAACCAACTGCAAGCCAAGGAAGTCAACGACATCCTCGCCGTCCTGCACCAGAGCAGCGGGTATGTGCGGGACTTCGGCATCGCAGTCGGCTATACCCTGAAATACGTCTATCCCCGGGCAGGCAACGAAGCGGCGATCGGCTTGCATTACCCGGATCTTCCGCAGCAGTGGCCCATGGTGAAGCGGGTTGCCGAGCGTGGCATGCCAGCGCTGGACGGGCCGCTCGATCTGGTGCAGGGCGGACGCGGGCTGATTTATCGTGTCCCCCTGTACCTCGACCGGCACTATTGGGGCATGCTGTCCACTGTCATCGACCTGGATTCTTTCGCCAGCGTGATCGCTGCAAGGGTCGATCTGTCGCAGTTTGAGTATGCCATCCGCGCGAGTGCCGGTTCCACGGAGAACGGTGACGTGGTGCTGGGCGACAAGGCGCTGTTCGACCGGGCCGATGCACTCACCCAGGCGATCGATGTGCCCGGCGGAAGCTGGCTCATCGCAGTCCGCCCGCTGCGAGACCCCGGTTCCGGTCATGCCGATGCTTGGGCGCGGTCTCTGTTCTATCCGTTGGCGCTGATTGCGGCGTGGATGATGTACCTGCTGATCCGCAGCCGATCGGCCCTGGCCACCCTGGCCCTGTACGACCCGCTGACCGGGCTGCCCAACCGCCACCTGCTGGAAGACCGCGCCGAGATGGCTTTCGCGCGACAAAGGCGCAACCCCGGCCAGACTTGCGCCATCCTGTTCCTCGATCTGGACGGATTCAAGGGAATCAATGATCGTTGCGGACACAAGGCGGGGGATGCGGTGCTGCTCGCCGTGGCGGAGCGCGCGCGTGCCGTGGTGCGCGAAAACGATACGGTAGCGCGCTGGGGCGGCGACGAGTTCATCGTGCTGATGGACGATGTGGACCCGTCCACTGTGCAGCGACTGACGGAGCGGTTGCGCAGCGAGATCGAAGCGCCCATCCCGTTCGAAGGCGCCACACTCCGGGTCGGCGTGTCAATCGGCATGGCGCTGTGCCCGAAATTCGGGGGTAGCCTTGACACGCTTCTGAAGCTGGCCGACCAGCAGATGTACGCGGAAAAGCAGCAGCGCAAGGCGGCGTGAGCACGTTCAGTCCAATGACCGAACCCGCCGAAAAACTCCGCGTCGATAAATGGCTGTGGGCGGCACGTTTTTTCAAGACGCGCAGCATCGCCGCCGATGCTGTCGAGAGTGGCAAGGTGACCCTGGATGGCGCGCGCATCAAGCAGGCCAAGACGGTGGGGGTGGGCGACGTGCTGGTGATCCGTCTCGGCCCCTATCAGCACGAAGTCGAGATCCTGGAACTGTCCGGCAAGCGCGGCCCGGCACCGGTGGCGCAGAAGCTGTATCGCGAGACGGACGAGAGCAAGCGCAAGCGCGCGATACAGGCCGAGCAGAACAAACTGTTGCCGCAGTCGGAATTGAAAGGCCGCCCGACCAAGCGCGACCGGCGCGAGATCGCGCGTCTGGTGGAAGGCGAACGTCCGTCGCGCAAGAGCGCCTGGGGTGATTTCGAGTGAAAGCGGGATGTTTCCCATCTACTGTGGGTCGGACTTCAGTCCGACAAGCTTCATGCATTCATACCGGGATTGTCGGACTGAAGTCCGACCCACGAGCGTACGCAATAAGTGTGGTCAAGCATGCAACGGCTTACTAGCCAGCACCAGCTCATCGCTGCGCTCCGCGATTCGCAGCGCTACCCGCATACTGTGCGCAGCGTGCGCGTGATCGAGACGCATATTTCATGGATAGTGCTGGCCGGAAAATTCGCCTACAAGATCAAGAAGGCGGTCGATCTCGGTTTCCTTGATTACACCTCACTGTCAGCCAGAAAACATTTTTGCGCAGAGGAGTTGCGCCTCAACCGGCGCACCGCGTCGGAACTCTATCTCGATGTGCTGAGCATCGGCGGCAGCGCGGAGGCGCTACAGTTCGGTGTGCAGCCCGCGATTGAATACGCGGTGAAGATGCGCCGCTTTCTCGATGGCGCGCTGATGGATGAGTGTCTGCGGCAGGGCAAGGTTACGGCAGCGCACGTCGATGCGCTGGCAAGCACAGTCGCACTTTTCCATGCGCGTGCCGCAACAGTGGATTTGAAAACTGAATTTGGGAGCGCTGCGACCATACGCGCTGCCGCGCAGCAAAACTTCGATCAGTTGCGCAGGCTGTTTCAGGATGCGGACGATCTGCGCCAGGTGGAGACGCTGCAGCAGACAACGATGCGCGAATGGGAAAGTCGTGCGGCGCTGTTTGAAGCGCGGCGTCGTGCCGGGTGCGTACGCGAATGTCACGGCGACCTGCACTTGGGCAACATCGCGCTCATCAACGGCGCACCTGTGCCGTTCGATTGCATCGAGTTCTCGCAGGCCTTGCGGTGGATCGACGTGATGGACGAGGTGGCCTTCACCATGATGGATCTGCTGCAGCACGGACAGCCTGACTACGCGTGGCGATTCCTCAACGCTTATCTGGAAGCGAGCGGCGATTACGCGGGCGTGGCCGTGCTGCATTTCTATCTGGCCTACCGCGCGGCGGTGCGCGCCAAGATTGCCGCCATCCGTGCCCGCCAGACGGGGATGGCCGCGCGCGCCAAAGTGCAGGCGCTGCATGCTTGCCGCCGTTATCTGGCGCTGGCGCAGCGTTGCCTGCACGAACGGCGGCCAGCGCTGATCATCACCCACGGGCTGCCGGGATCGGGCAAGACCACGTTTGCCCAATATGTCATCGAGCAGATGGGTGCCGTCCGCATCCGCTCCGATGTCGAGCGCAAACGTCTGCATGGCTTGCAGGCGGGCGAACGCAGTCGCGGCGACATTTACGATGCGGCGGCGACAGAAAAAACCTACACGCGCCTGCTTGAACTGGCACGATCCCTCTTGCAGGCGGGCTATCCCGTGATCGTTGATGCTGCCTTTCTCAACCGGGCGGAGCGCGCGCAATTCCGCCGTCTTGCACAAGCGCTGTCCATCCCGTTTGCGATTGCCAGCCTGCATGCCCAGGAGGCTGCCCTGCGCCAACGCCTCGACCAGCGCCGGCACGATGCTTCGGAGGCGGATGTGGCGGTGTTGGAAAAACTGCGCAAGGTCGCGCAACCGCTCTCGTCCACAGAACATGCGCGGACGGCTGAATTCAGCACCGCGCAAGCACCGGGCAGCCGCGCCAACGCGCAAGGCTGGCGCAAACTGGCATCGCTGTTGTCTGCCGCATGAGCGCGCCGCTGGGGGCGGAGGGACATGCCCGATCGGCGCCCGAGGTTGGGGTGGGTGGTTTTTTTTGAGTCGTGGCGTGCCGCGTGGATATGCGAAGCGGCCAGAAACGGCCTACACGGACTTCTTTGGTTTTGCTGCGGGATCGCTTCCTTCGGTGCCGAATTCGAGCCAGTCGCTGCCGAACAATTCAGACGGATGCTGCGTGCGGTCGGACCAGTTGCCGCAACTCATGGCATCGACCGGGCAGTATTTATCGCATCCCCAGCAGATGCGCTCCGGGTGTTTGGGGTGGGTTGGGAATTTTTTCGCCATCTCAATTTTGTGTTGCCGGGGGCGGCGCGAAATGTTTAGCGGGTGCGCTGTTCCAGGAGGACTGTGGCTTCCTTTTTTCCCATCTTGCGCAAGGCCGCGATCGCGGGCAGGTGCTGTTTGCGCGGGCTGGCATTTTCCGCCTCCCATCCATAGATGGTCTGCGCCGACACGCCCAGGATTTTTCCGAGGGCTTCTGCCGTCAAGCCCAGCCGCTGCCGCAGCGATCTGAAACCTTTTGCGCTGAAGCGCACGTTGCTTTCTGCGGCACCATCCGTTTCAGTTGCCGGCCCTCTGGCGACGGATTTGTCCAGCCGCGCGATCCGTTGTTCGAGCGCCGCAATGCGGCGTTTCAACGCTGCGATCTCGGTTCTGTATTGTGCCGAGGCTTTTTTCAGCTTGTCCGTTTCGCTGCGCGCTTCCTTGCGCGACAGGCGCGAAATTTCTTCCTTCAATACGCTTGCGAGGTTGGCCATATTCTCTCCTATGGTGATGGCGGGAATGGAATGCACCCCAAAGGGCGCGACGCGACCGCTGGCGCAGATGCGCCGCCGCAGACCGTGGCGGGATTATGAATCATTCGGATGCGGCTGCCCATCCTGCATTCAGCAAACGATCCTCCCTTTCCTGCGGCACGCGTTGCATGAACGAACAATCGCGGCGGTGGATGGTGAGGCCGCGGTCGCGGGTGACGTAGGCGACGATGGCGTCGGTGATTTGCGGACGGCAGCACAGGGCCAGTTTATAAGTGAGATTGTTCACGCCCTCGACCAGGACACGCGGCGTGTGCGCACTGTGTTGTCCGGAGGGAACCTTGCGCGGCGCGGGTGCCTCGGGGGTGATGGCGAGGCTCACGCGGCGCGGGGTGATGTCGCCGCGCCCGAGTGCGGCGTGCAGATCGTCCGGCTTGTTGAAGCGCAGTTGCTGGGCGAGCTTCTCCAGGTTGATGTCGTTCGCGCCGATGCGGTGCAGTTCGCGTTCGAGCAGGGCGCGTCCCTGCGCGATGCTGTCGTCCAGATTCTGTTCCGCGAACCAGTGGCGCACTTTGGCGCGGGCGCGCGCGCTTTGCAGATAACCGAGCTGCGGGTTGATCCAGTCGCGGCTGGGGCCGCCCTGTTTGACGGTGAGGATTTCCACGCGCTGGCCGGTCTGCAACTTGTGTTTGAGCGGGACGATGTTGCCGTCCACCTTGGCGCCGCGCGTGCGGTGGCCGAGGTCGGTGTGCAGCACATAAGCGAAGTCCACCGGCGTCGCACCCTGCGGCAGGTCGATCACCTTGCCCTGCGGGGTCAGCACATAGACGCGGTCGTGCAGCAGTTCGTTGCGCAACGGCTCATGCAATTCGCCGTTGTCGGCCAGTTCCGCTTTCCACGCCAGCACCTGGCGCAACCAGGCGACTTTGCGGTCGAGCCCGCTTTCCGACTTGCGGTTTTCCTTGTAGCGCCAGTGCGCTGCCACGCCCAGCTCGGAATCGTGGTGCATCTGTTGCGTGCGGATTTGCACCTCCACCGACAGGCGGCGCGGGCCGAGCACGGCGGTGTGCAGCGAGCGGTAACCGTTCGGCTTGGGGCGCGCGATGTAGTCGTCAAACTCTTTCTGGATCGGCAGCCACAACTCGTGCACGATGGAGAGCGCGGCATAACACTGCTCGACAGTTTCGACCAGGACCCTTAACGCGCGCACGTCGTACAACTGGTCGAAATCGAGCTGCTTGCGCTTCATCTTGTTGATGATGCTGTAGATGTGCTTGGGGCGGCCGCTCACTTCGGCCTTTATTCCGGCACGCGCCAGGGCTTGCCTGAGCTGCGCGATGAGGTCGGCGATATAGCGCTCGCGATCGATGCGCCGCTCGTCGAGTTGGGCGGCGATCTGCTTGTACAACGCCGGTTCGAGATAGCGCATCGACAGGTCTTCCAGTTCCCACTTGATTTGCCAGATCCCGAGGCGGTTGGCGAGCGGCGCGAACAGGCTCTGCGTCTCCTGCGCAACCTGGCGTTGCAGGGACGCATCCGCGCGGGACAGATTGCGCAGGGTCTGTGTGCGCTCGGCCAGTTTGATCAGGACGACGCGGATGTCCTCTACCATCGCCAGCAGCATCTTGCGCAGGCTTTCGGCCTGCTGCGCGGCCTGCTCCTTGTTTTCCTCTCCGCGCATCTCGCTGAACTGGCGCACGTGTTCCATCCGGGCGATGCCCTCCACCAGCCCGGCCACGCCGCGCCCGAAACGTTCGGTCAACAGCGGGTGCCAGTCTTCCAGCAAGCCGGGCACGGCATGCAGCACGGTGGCGGCGATGGTTTCGTGATCCATGCCGAGGCCGGCGAGAATGGAAGACGAGCCCAGCGCATGCTGCAACAGGGGCGTGCCGGTGAGGTCGGTTTGGCCCTGATAGAGCGGTGCGGCGAATTCGCACGCTTGCCGAATCAGCCCGATCTCGGCGGGCGCATGGCTGCCGGACAGCGCGGCCAGCCAGCTCTGGATATCTTCGCCATCCTGGCCGGCGAGCGGCGGAAACTGATGTTGGACGGAGACCACGGGGTTCAGCGATGGCTGAACTGTTTCAACTGTTCCAGTTTGGCGAACGCCGCGCCGGAGGCGAGCATCTCGGCCGCTTTTTGCACGCCGCCGGCCAGGGTGTCGGACAACCCCGCTACATAAATCGCGGCGCCCGCGTTGAGCAGGACGATGTCGCGCGCGGCACCGGGCTGGTTCTGCAGCACGCCGAGCAGCATGGCTTTGGCGCCGGCGGTATCGGTCACGCGCACGGCATCGAGCGTCGTGCTGCGCAAGCCGAAGTCTTCCGCGCGGATGCTGTATTCGCTCACTTGTCCCGCTTTCAATTCGGCGATACGGGTCGGGCCGTTGAGGGTAATCTCGTCCAGGCCGTCGCTGCCGTTCACCACCAGTACGTGATGGCTGCCGAGGCGTTGCAGCACGCGCGCCTGGATGCCGACCAGATCGGGGTGGAACACGCCCATCACCTGATTTTCCGCGCCCGCCGGATTGGTGAGCGGTCCCAGCACGTTGAACATCGTGCGCACGCCCAGCTCCTTGCGCACCGGCGCGGCATATTTCATCGCGCCGTGGAAGTTGGGGGCAAACATGAAGCCGATGCCGATCTCGTCGATGCTGTGGCCGACCTGTTCCGGGGTCAGGTTGAGGTTCACGCCCAGCGCTTCCAGCACATCGGCCGAGCCGCAAGTGGAGGACACCGAACGTCCGCCGTGCTTGGCGACGCGCGCACCCGCAGCCGCAGCGACGAAGGCGCTGGCGGTGGAGATATTGAATGTATGCGCCGCATCGCCGCCGGTGCCGCAAGTGTCCACCAGATGCTCGCGCCGGCTGACCGGCACCTTGGTGGCGAACTCGCGCATCACGAAGGCGGCGGCTGAAATCTCGCCGATGGTCTCTTTCTTGACGCGCAATCCCACCAGCAGCGCCGCGATCATGGTCGGCGCGACTTCGCCGCGCATGATCTGGCGCATCAGCGATACCATCTCGTCATAGAAAATTTCGCGCTGTTCGATCAGGCGGACGAGTGCCTGTTGCGGCGTAATCATGGTTTCCCCTCCAGAAAATTTTTCAGCATGGCGTGGCCGTGTTCGGTCAGGATGGACTCGGGATGGAACTGCACGCCGTGCACCGGCAAGGTCTTGTGGCGCACGCCCATGATCTCGCCGTCATCGGTCCAGGCGGTGATCTCCAGGCAATCCGGCAGCGTCTCGCGTTCGATCACCAGCGAATGGTAGCGCGTCGCGGTGAACCGATTCGGCAGGCCGGTGAACACGCTGTTGCCGTGGTGGTTAATCAGCGAGGTCTTGCCGTGCATCAGCGTCTTGGCATGGATGATATGCCCGCCGAAAGCCTGGCCGATGCTCTGGTGGCCGAGACATACGCCCAGCAGCGGGATATTGCCCGCGAAGGTTTTGATTGCCGCAACCGAGATGCCCGCCTCGTTCGGCGTGCAGGGGCCGGGCGAGATGACCAGATGTTGCGGGTTCATCTGCGCGATGTCTGCCACGCTGATCTCGTCGTTGCGTTTCACCACCACGTCCGCGCCCAGCTCGGCGAAGTATTGCACCAGGTTGTAGGTGAAGGAGTCGTAGTTGTCGATCATCAATAACATGGTGTTCTCCTAGCGGTGGTTCTGGGCGTCGAGCCCGTCCAGCACCATCTCGGCCGCGCGCAGTACCGCGCGCGCCTTGTTCTGTGTCTCCATCCACTCGCTGTCGGGATCGGAGTCGGCGACGATGCCTGCGCCCGCCTGCACATAAAGTGTCTTGTCTTTCACCACGGCGGTGCGCAGCGCGATGGCGACATCCATGTCGCCATTGAAGCCGAGGTAGCCGACCGCACCCGCGTAGATGCCGCGCTTGGAAGGCTCCAGTTCGTCGATGATCTCCATCGCACGTACTTTCGCCGCGCCGCTCACGGTGCCGGCGGGAAAGGTGGCCTTCAGTACGTCCATCGCATCCAGACCTTGTTTCAGTTTGGCTTCCACGTTGGACACGATGTGCATCACGTGCGAGTAACGCTCGATGACCATCTTGTCGGTGAGCTTGACCGTGCCGTGCTCGGCGACGCGACCGATGTCGTTGCGTCCGAGGTCGATCAGCATCAGGTGTTCCGCCAGCTCCTTGGGATCGGCCAGCAGTTCCTTTGCCAGTTCGGCATCCTGCTGCGGCGTCTTGCCGCGCGGCCGCGTGCCGGCGATGGGACGCACGGTGACCGTGTCGTTTTCCAGCCGCACCAGGATCTCCGGAGAGGAGCCGACCACGTGATGGTCGCCCATGTCGTAGTAGAACAGGTAGGGCGAGGGATTGATGCTGCGCAGTGCGCGGTACAACGACAGCGGCGATGCAGGGAAAGGTTGCGCCATGCGTTGCGACAACACCACCTGCATGATGTCGCCGTCGAAGATGTAACGCTTGGATTTTTCGACGGCGGCCTTGAAGGCGGCCTCGCCGAACTCCGACTTGGCTTCCTGGCGGCGCAACTGCGCCGCTTGCGGAATCTGTACCGGCTGGCGCAAGGCCTGTTGCAGGTCGTCCAGCCGTTGCAGTGCGGCGTGGTAGGCATCAGCCTGCGCCGGATCGGCATACACGATGAAGGTGAGCGTGCCGGACAGGTTGTCCACCACCGCCAGTTGCTCGGTCAGCATCAGCAGGATGTCGGGCGTGCCCAACGTGTCCGGTTTCTGCGTTTTGGCCAGGCGCGGCTCGATGTAACGTACGGTGTCGTAGCCGAAATAACCCGCCAGGCCGCCGGTGAAGCGCGGCAGGCCGGACAGCGGCGCGACTTTGAAGCGCTTTTGGTAATCGCTGATAAAGTCCAGCGGATTCTCTGCTTGCTGAGTCGTTTCACCTTGCGGTGTATTCAGCGTGACTGCATTGCCGCGCACGCTGATGCGCGTGCTGGCCGGCAGGCCGATGAAGGAGTAGCGCCCGAAACGTTCGCCGCCCTGCACCGATTCCAGCAGGTAGGAGAAGGGCTGGTTGGCCAGCTTGAGGTAGAGCGAGAGCGGTGTATCGAGATCGGCGAAGGTCTCCGCGACCAGTGGAATGCGGTTGTAGCCCTGTTTGGCCAGTGCCTGAAATTCCTGTTCTGAAATGGGATGCAACATGAAAAACCTCCTGGGAATTTGTAGGTCGGGTTTTAACCCGACAAGCTGTCTGTCGGACTGAAGTCCGACCCACAATTCAGCACCATCGCCAATAGAGGTTATTCGATTTCATGTCAGGCTCGTTGTATGAGAGGCAACACACCTGTCAGATCTGGGATGACGGCATCCACGTTCAAGGTTTCGACCGGTTCGCCGTGATTGTAGCCGTAAGGCACGCAGAGGATGGGGCAACCCGCAGACCGTGCAGCCTGTGCATCGCTCAATGAGTCGCCGACCAGCAGCAGATGTTCGATCGCGCAGCCGAAGAATTTGGCCGCGTGCAACAGCGGCAGCGGGTGCGGCTTCTTCTCCGGCAGGGTATCGCCGGCCAACACGATCTCGAAATACGGTGCGAGGCCAGAGGCTTTCAGGACCGGATCGGTGTAGCGCATCACTTTGTTGGTGATGCAACCGAGGCGGAAGCCCGCGGCCTTCATCGCATCCAGCCCTTGCACCACATTGGCGAATGGCTTGCTCGTGCACGCCAGCTCGGTGTAGTGCTTCTCAAAGATAGGCAATGCCTTGTCGAACAGCGCGCCTTCCGGCTCGGCATACATGTCGCCCGTGAGCGCACGTTTTACCAGCCAGTGGATGCCGTTGCCGATGTAGCTCATCAACAGGTCTTGCGACACGGGCGCACGTCCCATGTCGCGTAGCATGCGGTTGGCCGATTCGGCCAACTCTGGCGCGGTATGCAGCAGCGTACCGTCCAGATCGATGACGATGGCCGAGATGGGCAGCGGGAACTGCTTGAAATCCATTACTTCTTGGCCTTGGCCAACTCGGCGCGCAATTCGCCAATGATCGTGTTGTAGCGGTTGCTGTCCTTGTCATTGCGTTTGCTGAACACGGCGGAACCTGCCACGAACGTGTTCACGCCCGCTTCGGCCACCTCGCGGATATTGGCCGGGCCAACGCCGCCGTCGATCTCCAGACGGCAGTTGTATTTTCCGGCATCGATCATCTTGCGTACGGCGCGTGCCTTGTCCAGCACGTAGGGGATGAATTTCTGCCCGCCGAAGCCGGGGTTGACCGACATCAGCAGAACCATGTCGAGCTTGGGCAGCGTGTACTCCAGCACGTCCAACGGCGTGGCCGGGTTGAACACCAGTCCGGCCTTGCAGCCGCTTTCCTTGATCAGGCCGATGGTGCGGTCGATGTGCTCCGAGGCTTCCGGGTGGAAGGTGATGTAGGTGGCGCCCGCCTTGGCGAAGTCGGGGATGATGCGGTCCACGGGTTTGACCATCAGATGCACGTCGATCGGCGCGGTGACGCCGTGTTTGCGCAGCGCCTCGCACACCAGCGGACCGATGGTCAGGTTGGGCACATAATGGTTGTCCATCACGTCGAAGTGGACGATGTCGGCACCGGAAGCCAGCACGTCATCGACTTCTTCGCCGAGGCGGGCGAAATTGGCGGAAAGAATCGAAGGGGCAATCTGGTAGTCCATGGTTTGATCCTCGAGAGTTTGAAATTTGGACGTTCATTCTAACCGAAACTCCGCGTTATTCGCTGTGCAGCTTGTCATGCCGGACAAAATACGGTGAAATGCCGCGATGCAAGATTCCTCACTCTATCGTGTCCACGTAGCTGTCCAGGTGCGCTATCTGACCGAACAGTCGGACGAGGCAGATAACCGGTTTGTCTTCGCCTACACGATCACCCTGACCAATGAAGGCGAGCATCCGGTCCAATTGCTCAGTCGCCACTGGATCATCACCGATTCCAACAACCATGTGCAGGAGGTCAGGGGCAAGGGCGTGGTCGGCGAACAACCCGTCATCAATCCGGGGCAGGGCTTCGAGTACACCAGTGGCACCGTGCTGGCGACGCAGGTGGGCACCATGTCCGGCAGCTATCGGATGCAGGTTGTATCGGGTGGCGAATTCGACGTGGCGGTGCCGCAATTCGTGTTGAGCGTACCGCGCACTCTGCATTGAGCATGAAGCCGTCCATCCTGCGTTCAGCCCTGCTTGTGTTTTGGATGAGTGTCTGGCTTGCGGCCTGCCAGACGCCCCCGCCCAAAGCGCCGGTGCTCCCGGTGGGCAAGCCCTCCCCCGATTATCTGCTGGCCAGTTGGGCGGATCTTCCGGACTGGCTGGCGCAAGACTTGACCGCTTCGTGGCCGGCGTTGCAGCAGTCTTGCAACGCGCTGCGTCTGAAAACCAACTGGTTGCCGATCTGCGCCGCTGCCGCCGAGATCGCTGCCGACGATACGATGGCGCAGCGCACCTTTTACGAACAATGGTTCACGCCCTACAAGGTGCTCAATCCGGATGGCAGCGACAGCGGCCTCATCACCGGTTATTACGAGCCGCTGCTGCTGGGCAGCCGCAAGCGCAGCCAGCGTTTTGCCTATCCGCTGTATGCGCCGCCGGACGACATGCTGGAAGTCGATCTGGGCGAGCTCTATCCGCAAATTCGCGGCAACATCGTGCGTGCCCGCCTGCAAGGCAAACGTGTCGTTCCTTATTTCAATCGCGCCGAAATAGACGCCGGGCAGGCGCCCGCCCTGCGCGGGCGCGAACTGTTCTGGGTGGAAGACCCGGTCGAGCTGTTCTTCCTGCAAATTCAAGGCTCCGGGCGCATCCAGCTTGAAGACGGCTCCTATGCCAAGATCGGTTATGCCGAACAGAACGGCCATCCTTATGCCTCCATCGGCAGACGATTGATCGACATGGGCGAGCTCTTGCCGGAGCAGGCCTCGATGCAGGGCATCAAGAATTGGGTGGAGAAAAATCCGGAACGGATGGAGGTGTTGCTCGGCCACAATCCCAGTTATGTCTTTTTCCGCGAGCTGCCCGATTCGCTGTCCGGGCCGCTCGGCGCGCTGGGCGTGCCGTTGACCAATGAATACAGCATCGCGGTTGACCGGCGCAGCATTCCGCTCGGCGTCCCGGTATTCCTTGCTACCACGCAACCGAACAGCAGCGATCCGCTCAACCGCCTGGTCTTCGCGCAGGATACCGGCGGCGCGATCAAGGGAGCGGTGCGTGCCGATTTCTTCTGGGGCTTCGGCGAACTGGCCGGGCACCAAGCCGGGCGCATGAAACAAAGCGGACGCCTGTGGATCCTGTTTCCCAAGGGGGCCGAACCCCCGCTGAACTGATCGGCATGTTTCCATCGGCAAGGCCTGAATGACCTTGCCCTGCAATCACAGAGCCAGTGCGATCACAGCATAACGGGCGAGCTTGCCCATGGCCATGAATAGCGCCGCGTGCCACGGATTCAGGCGCAACCAGCCCGTCGCGAGGCATAACGCGTCGCCGATGAAGGGCAGCCAGGCCAGCAGCAGCACGGGCGTGCCGTAGCGCCGCACTTTCTCCACCTGCTTGAGTTGCTGGGTCTGCGGCAGCAGCCAGCCCATGCCGAAACTGACCATCCCCCCCAGCGTGTTGCCGAGCGTGGCGAGCGCGAGCGTGAGCCAGAACGTTTCGGGGTAAGCCTTGAGCACCACGAACAGCACCGCTTCTGAACCGCCGGGCAGCAAGGTGGCGGCCAGGAAACTGCTGAAGAAAAGAGAGGCGAGGCTGGCGGTTTCAGTCATGGGTTGTGGGTCGGACTTTAGTCCGACGGGGTGCTTTGCATCCCTTTGTGCTGTCGGACTAAAGTCCGACCCACACAACGACTTAACGACTGACGCAGCAATTGGTCACTGGCCGCGCAGCACGGCGAACACCTTCCGCGCCAGATCGCCGGTCGCCTGCAGCGGATGGGCGCGAATCTTCTTTTCTTCCGCCGCCATCATCAGGAACAGGCCGTCCAGCGCCTTGCGCGTGATGTAGTCGTCGAGGTGTGCGTCCTGTTCATCGACCAGTCCCAGCTTCACGCCCTTGCCCGCGAAGCGGTCGTAGGCCCGGGCGAGGCTGACCTTCTGCATCGACTGCACCACGACAGGTTTGAATTTTCCGGAGAGCGCAGCTTCGGTGCTGTGGCGGAAGAATTGCGTGGCGGCATCGTCCTTGCCGAGCAGGATGTTCTTCGCATCCGTCACGGTCATGTTCTTCACCGCGCCAAGCAGCAGCGTCCTGGCTTCCGGCACGGCGGCTTCGGCGGCGTGGTTCATCGCGGCAATCAGTTCATCGGAATATTTTCCCAAGCCGACCCTGCGCAGGGCGCGATCCGCTTTTTGCAGATTCTCCGGCAGCGGGATGTGCACCATGGCGTTATTCAGGTAACCGTTCTTCTTGGACAGATTTCTGACAGCAATTTCCGCACCTTGATTGAGCGCCTGTTTAAGGCTGGAGACCTGTTCCTGCGTGCTGAACCGGTCCAGCCCTGACGCGGCGGGAGCTGCCGCGTGTTGTGCCGATGGCGGGTTCAACGCGTCGAGTTTTCCCTTGAGGTCGCCGAGATTGAAGGCGCCGCAGGGGGCGCTCAACGCAAGCAATAGTGGCACACTCCAGTAACGCCTCATTTTTTGCGCGGCGGCAGCAGGTCGGTGATGGTTCCTTCCGCCATTTCGGCGGCGAAGCACAGCGTTTCCGACAGCGTCGGGTGCGGGTGGATGGTGAGGCCGAGGTCTTCCATGTCCGCGCCCATCTCCAGTGCCAGCACCGCTTCGGCGATGAGTTCGCCCGCGTTCACGCCGACGATGCCCATGCCGAGGATGCGGCGTGATTCGGGATCGAGCAGCACCTTGGTCGAACCTGCCTCGGCATCCATCGCCAGCGCCCGACCGGAGGCGGCCCACGGGAAGCTGCCCTTTTCGTAGGCGATGCTACGGGCTTTCGCTTCGGTCTCGGTCAGCCCCATCCACGCCACTTCGGGGTCGGTGTAGGCCACCGAAGGAATCGTCAGCGGCTCGAAGAAGGCCTTGTGTCCGGCGATGTTCTCCGCCGCCACCTTGCCTTCGTGCACCGCCTTGTGCGCCAGCATCGGGTTGCCCACGATGTCGCCGATGGCGTAGATGTGCGGCACGTTGGTGCGCATCTGCTTGTCCACCGGGATGAAGCCGCGCTCGTTGACCGTCACGCCTGCCGCTTCCGCAGCGATGAGGCGGCCGTTCGGGCTGCGGCCTACCGCCATCAGTACGCGGTCGTAGAGTTGGGGTTCGGCCGGTGCCTGTTCGCCTTCGAAGGTGACCAGCAGGCCTTTCTTCTGCGCTTCGATCTTCGTCACCTTGGTCTTCAGCATGATCGCTTCGTAGCGCTTGGCGATGCGCGTGTGCAGCGGCTTCACCATATCCTTGTCCGCGCCGGGCATGATCTGATCCATCAGTTCGACCACGGAAATCTTCGCGCCCAGCGCGTCATACACCGTCGCCATCTCCAGGCCGATGATGCCGCCGCCGATCACCAGCATGCGTTTGGGCACATCTTGCAGCGCAAGCGCGCCGGTGGAATCGATGATGCGCGGATCGTCATAGGGGAAGCCGGGGATGCGCGCCACGCTCGAACCCGCTGCGATGATGGCGTTGTCGAAGGTGACGATCTTTTCGCCTTCCGCCGTTTGTACGGCGAGCGAATTGGGCGAAGTGAATTTCGCCGTTCCGCGCACCACCTGCACCTTGCGTTGTCTGGCGAGGCCGGCCAGGCCGCCGGTGAGCTTGTCCACCACGCTTTCCTTCCAGGTGCGGATGGCGTCGATGTCGATTTTTGGCTTGGCAAACGAGACGCCGTGATGGCCCACTTCTTCCGCCTCGCTGATGACCTTGGACACATGCAGCAGCGCCTTGGACGGGATGCAACCCACGTTCAGACATACGCCGCCGAGCGAGGCGTGCTTCTCGATCAGCAGCACCTGCTTGCCGAGGTCGGCGGCGCGGAAAGCGGCGGTGTAACCGCCGGGGCCGGCACCCAGGACGACGACTTCGGCATGGAGATCGCCTTTGGCCGCCGGGGCGGCGGATGTTGGCGCGACCTGCGCTGTGGCGGCGACCGAAGCGGCGGCAGGTGCTGCCGCCTGCGGAGCTGGTGCGGTATTGGTGGGTGCGGGCGTAGCCGCGCTGCTCTCCAGCAGCAGGATGACGGAGCCTTCGGATACCTTGTCCCCCAGCTTGACCTTCATCTCTTTCACCACTCCGGCGCTGGGCGAGGGCACATCCATCGTCGCCTTGTCGGTCTCCAGCGTGACTAGCGCCTGTTCCTTCTCCACCGTGTCGCCAGCCTTGACCGCGATTTCGATGACCGCCACGCCCTTGAATCCGCCGATGTCCGGTACTTTGATTTCGACTGTGCCCATATTTTCTGCTCCGTTGTGGTTTGTGTGGGTCGGGTTTCAACCCGACGATTTTTAATATGCTGCTGTCGGGGTGAAACCCGACCTACATCCTGATTTGTCCGCTGCCGAGCACGATAAATTTCTGCGACGTCAGCCCTTCCAGTCCGACCGGCCCGCGCGCGTGGATCTTGTCGGTGGAGATACCGATCTCCGCGCCCAGGCCGTACTCGAAACCGTCGGCGAAGCGCGTCGATGCGTTCACCATCACGCTGGCGGAATCCACCTCGCGCAGAAAGCGCATCGCCCTGGAATAATTTTCCGTCACGATGCTGTCGGTATGCTGCGAGCTGTAGGTGTTGATATGGCCGATGGCCTCGTCCAAATTCGCCACGATGCGCACCGAGAGGATGGGCGCGAGATACTCGGTCCGCCAGTCCTCCTCGGTCGCCGCCTTCATCTGCGGGATGAGCTTGCGCGCCGCAACATCGCCGCGCAGCTCGACCCCCTTCTTCAGGTAAATGCCGCATAGCTCGGGCAACACCTGCGCGGCCACGGCCGCGTTCACCAGCAACGTCTCCATCGCGTTGCACACGCCGTAGCGGTGGGTCTTGGCGTTGTCGGCGATGCGGATGGCTTTTTTCAGGTCGGCCTCGTCGTCGATATACACGTGACAGATGCCGTCCAGATGCTTGATCACCGGAACTTTGGCTTCATCAGAGATGCGCGCGATCAGGCTCTTGCCGCCGCGCGGCACGATCACGTCCACATATTCCTTCATGGTGATGAGTTCGCCCACCGCGGCGCGGTCGGTGGTGCTCACCACCTGCACCGCGTTCTCCGGCAGTCCCGCCTCGCGCAGGCCCTGATGCACGCAGGCGGCGATGGCCTGGTTGGAATGGAGCGCTTCGGAGCCGCCGCGCAGGATGCAGGCGTTTCCGGATTTCAAACACAGTCCGGCAGCATCCGCCGTCACGTTCGGGCGCGACTCGTAAATGATGCCAACGACCCCGATCGGCACACGCATCTTGCCGACCTGGATGCCGGAAGGGCGGTACTTCATGTCGGAGATTTCGCCGATGGGGTCGGGTAGCGCCGCGATCTGGCGCAGGCCTTCAGCCATGCCCTTGACGGTTTTTTCCGTGAGCGTGAGGCGATCAATCGCAGCATCGTCTAGTCCGCTGGTTCTGGCTGCCGCCACGTCTTTTGCATTTTCTGCGATGAGCTTGCCGCTGTTAAGCAGGATCGCGGTGGCAATGTTTTTCAGCGCGCGGTTCTTCGCATTGGTGTCGGCCAGCGCCATCGCGCGCGAGGCAGCCCGCGCCTGTTGGCCGACGGACTGCATATAGTCTTTAATATTTTCCATGCGAGCAAATTATTGGGTGGGTCGGACTTCAGTCCGACAGAGGCGTCGGACTGAAGTCCGACCCACACGGTACGCGGCACATTTTAGCACTCTGCATGCGCTAGAATGTGCGCCTCATTTGAAAGATTTACATGTCCGATATCCTCAACAAAATCCTCGCCGTCAAGGCACAGGAAGTCGCCGCCGCACTGTCTGCCAAGTCGCTGCCCAAACTGCGTGCGGAGGCGGAACAGGCCTCGCCCGCGCGCGATTTCGTTGCGGCGATCCGTAACAAAATTGCGGCGGGCAAGCCCGCCGTCATCGCCGAGATCAAGAAAGCCAGCCCCAGCAAAGGGGTCATTCGCACCGATTTCCACCCCGCCGAGATCGCGCAAAGTTACGCCCGCCACGGCGCGGCCTGCCTGTCCGTGCTCACCGACGCACAATTCTTCCAGGGCAGTGCGGCGTATTTGCAGCAAGCGCGTGCGGCTTGTGAGCTTCCCGTGCTGCGCAAGGATTTCATCATTGACGAGTATCAAGTGTGGCAGGCGCGGGCGATGGGCGCGGATGCCATCCTGCTCATCGCCGCCGCGCTCACCCTCAAGCAGATGCAGGCGTTTGAAAAACTGGCGCACCGGCTCGGCATGGCGGTGCTGGTCGAAGTGCACGACGGCAAGGAACTGGAAGTCGCGCTGCAACTCGACACGCCGCTGCTCGGCATCAACAACCGCAACCTGCGCACGTTTGAAGTGAACCTGAAAACCACGCTCGACCTGCTGCCCGAAATTCCGTCGCAGCGCATCGTCGTCACCGAAAGCGGCATCTTCACCGCGCAGGACGTCCGGCACATGCGCAGCCACCAGGTGCACGCCTTCCTCGTCGGCGAAGCCTTCATGCGCGCCGCCGATCCGGGTGCCGAACTCGCTGTAGTCTTCGGGACTGACTAGCGGCCGGTTTTGTGGGCCGGACCGTAGGTCGGACTTCAGTCCGACAAGGCAGGATGAATTCGAACCCCTTGTCGGGTTAAAACCCGACCCACAGGGAGCAGCAGGGGTTTGTGGGTCGGACTTCAGTCCGACAGGGCAGAATGAATTTAACCCCTTGTCGGGTTGAAACCCGACCCACAGGGGGCAGCAGGGGTTTGTGGGTCGGACTTCAGTCCGACAGGGCAGAATGAACTTAACCCCTTGTCGGGTTAAAACCCGACCCACAGGGAGCAGCAGGGGTTTGTGGGTCGGACTTCAGTACGACAGGGCAGAATGAACTTAACCCCTTGTCGGGTTAAAACCCGACCCACAGGGAGCAGCAGGGGTTTGTGGGTCGGACTTCAGTCCGACAGGGCAGAATGAATTTAACCCCTTGTCGGGTTGAAACCCGACCCACAGGGGGCAGCAGGGGTTTGTGGGTCGGACTTCAGTCCGACAGGGCAGAATGAATTTAACCCCTTGTCGGGTTAAAACCCGATCCACAGGGAGCAGCGGGGGTTTGTGGGTCGGACTTCAGTCCGACAGGACAGGATGAACTAACCCCTTGTCGGGTTAAAACCCGACACACAGGGAGCAGCAGGGGTTTGTGGGCCGGACTTCAGTCCGACATGTCGGGCTAAAGCCGGCGATGTTCGGGCCGCAGCCCGCACGGGTTGCCCGCGCGCTGCCCCTGGTGGCTGTTGCGCTGGCGCAGTTCGCGCTCGATGCCGTTCAGCACGCCCCACTTCTGCGCGGCCCAGTCTGGCGCCAGTAAAATATCCTTTGGCGCGGTACCGGTGACACGGTGATAGACCACCTGGGCCGGTGTGCGCTCGATCAGGTCGGCGGCGATGCGGATATAGTCTTCGCGTGCCAGTGGCCGGTATTCGCCCTTGCGCCATTCGTGCGCTAGCATCGTATGTTTCACCACGTGCAGCGGATGCAGCTTGAGCCCGTCCACGCCGATGTCGAGCACGGTGTCGAGCGTGGTGTGGTAGTGCGATTCATCCTCGCCGGGCAGACCGACGATCAGGTGGGCGCACACCGGGATGCCGCGTTGCCGCGCCGCCCGGGTGGTCGCTTCATATTCGGCCAGGCCGTGGCCGCGGTTGACCCGGCGCAAGGTCTCGTCGAAGGCCGACTGCAGCCCCAGCTCCAGCACCACTTCCAGCCCGTCGGCGCGAAACTCGACCAGCAGATCGAGCACTGCGGCGGGGACGCAGTCGGGGCGGGTGCCGATGGCCAAGCCAACGACATCCGGTTCCGCCAGCGTCTCGCCGTACAGCGCCCGCAGGCGCCCGATCCCGGCGTAGGTATTGGTGTAGGCCTGGAAATAGGCGATAAATTTCGTGGCGCCAGTGCCCCGGGAAATGGCGCGCCGTCCCGAGGCCAGTTGTTCATGCAGGGTAGGCGGGGTGTGCCCGTTGGGGCTGAACGAGTCGTTGTTGCAAAAAGTACAGCCGCCGCTGCCTTTGCTGCCATCGCGGTTGGGGCAGGTCATGCCGACATCCAGCGCAATCTTGTGGATGCGCTCGCCGTAGCGACGCAGCAAATCTTGCCCGTAAGTGTTGACGCGGCGGGAGAGAATCATCTGTTTGAACGGGCGGATTTGCCGTGAACGAAGCGGGTGGATGCTACCGAGTGTGGCGCGGGATGACAAACATCAATGCGATGTTGCATAAAAACAACGCCGTGGTTATTTCCGTGCGTTTTGTCACTTTCCTGTAATAAAGCAACAGCACAATGCGCTCCGCTCGGCCTTGCTTTGGCTGATCAAAGAGTGCGTCCACCCCCGGTGGGAGGGCTGTAAGCGCTTTGTAAGATTGTTGTAATACGTTTTGCCCCGAAGCGAAAAGACCTCCTCGTCTTCGAAGCGAAAAGACCTCCTCGTCTTCAAGTTCGGATTATTCAATACCTAAATTATTAAGGAGAAACAACGATGCAAAAGAAACTCATCGCACTTGCAGTTGCAGCTGCTTTTGCCGCCCCGGCCCTGGCCGAGACGGGCAACGTCACGGTGTACGGCAAGGTATACATGACCGTGGATCAATTTGATGATGGTGTCGCCGGCCACGGCAGCGTGACCCGCATCAACACCAACGCTTCGCGCCTGGGCTTCAAGGGCAACGAAGATCTGGGCGACGGTCTCAAGGCGATCTTCCAGTACGAAGTCGCCGTGGATGCGGATGGTCAGCAAGGGAACGGCTTTGCGCGCGGAACCCGCAATAGCGGGGCCGGCCTGGAAGGCGATTTCGGCAAGGTCATCGCCGGCCGCTGGGATAGCCCGTACAAGGTCGTGCACAACAAGATCGAGTTGTTTGACAATGAAAGCGCCTTCACTTCGCTCAACGTGACCGGCCATTCCGGCGGCAAGTTTTACAGCTCGCGCCTAAGCAACATGGTGCAATACTGGACGCCGAAGATCAGCGGCCTGCAAGCGGCGGTGCTGTACAGCCCGGACGAAGTGCGTGACAACGTTACTGCCCCGACCGGAACAGAAGGCAACAAGTACATCGTCTCCACCTCGCTGACCTATGCGGTGGATGCGCTGTATGTATCGGGTGCCTACGAGCGGCGCAATGACCAGACCAGCGTTGGTGACGCCGACAACGCGTTCCGTCTGGCCGGCCGTTATGATCTGGGCGATCTCTGGCTGGGGGCTCAGGTCGAAAGCATCAAGACCAACTTCAGCAGCACCGACAGCAACACCGGGTTCAACTGGGAAGTGGTCGGCGAATACAAGGTGGATGACAAGAACCGGGTCGCGGCCAGCTATGCCAATGCCGGATCTTCTCATGCAACGGGTAAAGCCAAGAACGACGTGAGCCAATATGTGCTGAAACTGGCGCACGCCGCCAGCAAACGCACCGAACTGTTCGCTGCCTATGCGCTGAAGGACATCAACGAAACCAACCAAAAGGGCAATGCCCTCGGGGTTGGGTTGATCCACGTGTTCTAAATTGTTTCACTTGCGGCAAAATGCAACGGGCCTCTGCGGAGGCCCGTTTTTTTGTATCCTGATTTCCGTCGGCGCCAGAATCTAGTACGCTTGTTCCCCCAACATTCTTGCAGGAGTACGACATGCTGAATCTGGACCGTTGCATCACCGAATTCGACAAAGGTCTGCGCACGCTGTTTGCCAAGGCGCCGACCGCGCGCCCGTATCCGGATGCCAGTGTCGAGGAGGCGGCGATGAGCGAGGCGGAGAAGAAGCATGCGGCCGCGCTGATGCGCATCAACCATACCGGCGAGATCTGCGCGCAAGCCTTGTATCAGGGTCAGGCGCTGACGGCGCGCGATGCCGTGGTGCAGGAAAAACTGAAACACGCGGCGTGGGAAGAGACCGAGCATCTGGCCTGGACCTCGCATCGCGTGCATGAACTGGGCGGGCGGCTGAGCCTGCTCAACCCGTTCTGGTACACCGGCTCGCTGGCGATCGGTGCGGTGGCGGGGGCGCTGGGCGACAAGTGGAACCTGGGTTTTCTGGCCGAGACGGAGCGCCAGGTCGGCGCGCATCTGCAACATCATCTGGACACCTTGCCGCCGCAGGATGCGAAAAGTCGTTCTGTGGCGCAGCAGATGTATGTGGATGAGGTGGGCCATTCCGATATGGCGGTGGAGTTGGGCGCAGCGGAACTGCCGTTGCCAGTGAAGCTGGCGATGCGCGGCATGTCGAAGGTGATGACGAAGACGGTGTATTGGGTCTAGCTGCGCTTGTGGGTCGGACTTCAGTCCGACGCAGCAGGATGAATTCAAATCCTCGTCGGGTTACCCCGCAGGGGTTCTCGTGCCCTTTGGGTGAAGCCCGACCCACAAAGAGCGGCTACTCTTCCGCAATTTCGAAATCGTGCGTCATCGCTGCCGTGGCGCCGAGCATGATGGAAGCGGAGCAGTATTTCTCCGCCGACAGTTTCACCGCCTTTTCCACCGCTTCCGCCTTGATGCCTTTGCCTTTGACCACGAAGTGCAGGTGGATGCTGGTGAATACCTTGGGCTCGCTCTCCGCGCGCTCGGCCGCAATCTCCACATAACAATCGCTGACCGCCTGGCGCATCTTGGTCAGGATGGACATGACGTCGATGCTGCTGCATCCGCCGGTTCCCAGCAGCAGCATCTCCATCGGGCGCGGCCCCAGATTGCGTCCGCCGACCTCGGGCGAAGCATCCATCACCACGGCATGCCCGCTCTCGCTCTCGCCGACGAAGGCCATTTTCTCGATCCATTTGACGCGTACTTTCATTTTTTTCCTCTGTGTTCTTGTGGGTCGGACTTCAGTCCGACAGTAGTTTGAACAAAGAAAGTCGGACTGAAGTCCGACCCACATCAGACCAGTATCAGTATTTTAACCGATACCACAGCATGCCGATCTGTTCATGCAGGTACCAGTAACTATCGCGCAGCGCGTTTGCGTTTGGCACGAAGGTCAGCAGGGTCGTCCCGTTGCGCGTGGTGAAGGCGGTGGGGGCGGGGACGACGTCGAAGCCGGCGGTACGGAACGCAAGCTGCGCGCGCGGCAGGTGCCAGGCGTGGGTGACCAGATAGATGCGGCGCACGCCGGCTTGTGCCAGCACTGAATGACTCAGGCGCGCGTTCTCGAACGTGTTGTCCGATTCCCCTTCGACCCACTGCACCGGAACGTTGAATTCCTGCTCCAGCACCTGTTTCATCTGCATCCCCTCGGACAGCGCGTTGCCCAGGGGTTTGCCACCGGTGACCAGGAGTGGCTTGCCCGTGGCGCGATGCAGGCTGGCGGCATAGCGCAGGCGCGCCAGCGTCCGCTCACCAACGGTGTCGCCGCCATATTCTGGCGCATGAAAATACGTACCACCGCCGAGCACCACGATGGCGTCGGCCGGGTGCGCGCGCGGATCCACGGCATAAGGCTCGCCTTCCAGCTGGCGCATCAGCGCATCGCTGACATAGGGCGTGGACAGCAGCCACAGCGCGGCGCAGGCCGTGAAAACCAGCGCGCGCGCGATGCGCGGCCGTTTGTGCCAAAGCCACAGGCCCAGCGCCGCGAGGAGCAGCAGGTTGAGCGGCGGCAGCAGGAAAGCGCCGATGAAGTTGGTGATCAGAAATGGCCAGGACATGTGCGCGTAAGCCGGGGTGGAATGCGCGGCATTATCGCAGATGGCATGCGCGGCGCGGCTTCATAAAAAAATCATGCCGCTGTCATCGGATTGTTGCAGGGTGCAACGACACTGCACGCCATGAAAAATAGTTTCGTGCATTGGCGTTGGCTCTTTCCGCTGTTGCTGTTCAGCGGCGACGCATTCGCCTGGGGGCTTTATACGCACGTGTATTTTGCCCAGTTGCTGCTGTGGGCCGTGCCGCTCACCGACCCGCGTTTTCGCCGCGCGGTCATCGCCTGTCCGCGCCTGGTTCTGGCGGGCGCGTGCCTGCCCGATCTGTCGTTGGTGGGGCGCTACCATGGCGCAGCGGCACTGGATGCGACGCATGACTGGGAACAGGCGCAGCGCCAGTTGCGGCAGGCCTCGACCGATGCCGAGCGGGCGATGGCACTGGGCTATGCGTCCCATTTGCTGGTCGATGTGATCGCGCACAATCATTTCGTGCCGGTGCACGAGACGATGTGGGGAGAGATGCCGTGGGTCACGCACGCGATCGCGGAATGGGCCATGGACCGGCATATTCAGCGCCATCTGTTTGCCACGCCTGCCGAGTTGTGCGACGCGCACCGCCATCAGCTATCGGCCTTCATTGAACGGCATTTCGATTGCACCCGGCACAATGCATGGCGCAGTCTGCGCACGCTGTCCCGCGCCGATGCCCTGTTGCGCGGCAGCCGCTTGCACAGCCTGTGTTATCGCGGCGCGCGTGCATGCGACGACCGCCTGCGCCAGCGCTTCAACCATTACCTGCGCGAGACCGGCGGGCGACTGGTGCAGATCAATCGCATCCTGTCCGGCGACGTTCCGCAATGGGAGGCCGAGCCGCCATGCGAAGCAAGCGCCCGCGAGCGCGTCGGGCTGTGCACGCCACACCAGTTGCGCGGCCGCATGCCGCTGCCGCGCGATCTGTTCGAGATTGAACCGGGCTGATCACGGGGAAATCAGAATAGGCCGTCATCTCCGCGCGGGCGGGACCTCCGGATTGTTGCCTTGACGGGGTTGCCGCCGTAGCACGCCCTCGGACATGGCGGTCGGGGACGGGAACAACGAATCCGCACCACAATTCAAATTTGCAGCTCGCCGGTGTCGCGCCCCAGACGCATATATCTGACCAGATGGGCGATATTTTTGGCGTAGTCGCCGATGCGTTCGATTGACCGGACGATCAGCAGGGCATCCACCGCGCTGGCAACGACCTGCGGACTCTCCATCATGTAGGTCAGCTGGTGCCGAATGATGACGCGGGAAGCGCTGTTGATCTCCTCATCCATGCCTTCAAGTGTTTGCGCAGCCTCCGCATCGGCCGCTGCGAATGCCTGCTGCGCCGCTTGCAGCATGTCCTGCGCGATCAAGGTGGCGCGGTTCAATTCATGGTGGCGCGCCAGAATGCCGAGGTCGCGCGTCCCTACACGGACAACGGCCTCGGCGATCTTGTTGATGTGGGCATGCAGTCGGCCCAAATCGTTGCTGATGCGGATGCAGGCAACCACGAAACGCATGTCGCGGGCCGTCGGTTGCCGCCGCACCAGAATGAGATCGCAGGTTTCCTCGATCAAGCGTTGCTTCTGCTCGATCTCTGAATCATCCTGCGCCAGGGCGTTTGCGGACATTTGTTTGCCGGTGAGCAAGGGGTCGGTTGCCGCCGCATAGCGCCGCCTGATCTGTTCCGTCATGGCCATGATGCAGCCGCGCAATTCTTCCAGTTCATCGTCGAAGCGGTGCGAGATATGGGGATCGGTTGCCATGTCGAGCATCAGAGCTGTAAGGAGAAGAGGGCGAGCACGGCGCCCAGTGCTGCACCTGCCAACACGTCGCTGGGGTAGTGCAGGCCGAGGATGGGGCGCGACAGCGCAACCATCAGCGCGAACGGCGCAACCAGCCACAGCAACCCCGGGTAGTAGGAGACCGACACGATGCTGAATGCGACCGCATGCAGGGTGTGGCCGGAAGGGAAACTGAACTGGTCCAGCGTCTTGCCCATACAGACAATGGCAGGATAGACATTGAAGGGACGCGGGCGCAGGGTCTTGCCCTTGATGAGCTTGTACAGCGCAGTGCCGACGAGGCCGACCGCGAGCATGTGCAGCACGGCAGGCAGGGCGGCCGTGCCGTCCTGGAGCAGCAACGCGGCCATCAGCAGGTACCAGAACACGCCATCCCCCAACCGGCTGAAGAAGCGGAACAGGTTGCGCACCGTGAAGCTGCGGCTGCGCCGGTTGCAGAAGGCGCAGAGCTCGGCGTCCCAGCGGTTAATCCGTTGCAGGGGAGAGTTCAGGTTGGCCATGTTTTGCGCTCTGTGAACGTACCGTATCGAGCAGGACGAATTCCATCTCACCCATGATGTGTTCCCAGGTCAGCGATTCCACCGTGTCGCGTGCGGCTTTCCCCAGGCGGCGCACGCGCGGCAGGTCGTTTGCCAGCGTGCGCGCTTCGGCAATGAAGGCATCGCTGTCGGCGCAGGTCGCCAGCAATCCGTTCACATCGTGCTTGATATGCTGCTGCGCGGCGGCATAGTCGAAAGCGACCGTGGCCAGCCCGCTGGCCATCGCCTCCACCGTTACGTTGCCGTAGGTCTCGGTCAGACTGGGGTAGAGGAAGAGGTCGCCCGACGCGTAGTGGCGTGCCAGTGCCTGGCCGGTCTGCATGCCGGCGAAGATGACCTGCGGATGCTGGCGTTCCAGCTCGGCGCGCGCCGGGCCGTCGCCCACGATCACCAGTCGCGCCAGCGGATTGAGCTTGCGTATCTTGTCAAAGGCGCGGATCACCACGTGCAGGTTCTTCTCCGGCGCGATGCGGCTGACCAGCATCACCACCAGGGTGTTTTCATCGGCATTCCACGACGCCCGTAATGCGGCATCGCGCTTGGCGGGGTTGAACAGTTCGGTGTCCACGCCGCGCGCAACCACCCGCACGTTGCGGTAGCCTTCCGATTCCAGTTGCTGCTGCAAGGAGGTAGTGGGCACCAGCGTGCAGCCTGCCTTGTTGTGGAAATGGCGCAGGTAGGCGGCGATGGGTTTCTTCAGCAGGCCGATGCCGTAGTGCTGCGTGTAGTTGTGGAAATTGGTGTGGAAATCTGTGCTCACCGGAATGCCGAGCTTGCGTGCCGCCGACAGCGCCGACCAGCCGAGCGGGCCTTCGGTGGCGATGTGCACCACGTCCGGCCGCTGCGCGTTCCACAGCTTGAGCAGCAACCCTCTGGCCGGCAGGCCGGACTTGAGTTCCGGGTAACCGGGGATGGGCATGCCCGCAACAAGCGTTTCTGCATAGTTTCCGTCGGCGGCCGGCGCATCCTGCTTGTGCTGGCGCGGCCTGACCAGGTGGATGCGGTGGCCGCGCTTGAGCAGGCCGTGCACCATGCGCCCGAGGGTGATGGCGACGCCGTTCACTTCCGGCACATAGGTTTCGGTGACCAGCGCGATGTGCAGCGCTGGGGCGACTTGCAGGTTTTCGTTCGGAGTTTGCATGCCGCGCATGGTGCACGGCACAGATGAACTTTTGATTAAGCCCGGGTGAATCGTTTATGACAGGGGCCAGCCCTTCGGCTCACCCGCCCACGGGGCGGGCGGTTACCCGGCGAATCAGCGTGCGGGGAGGCCGGCAGGGGCGAAGTTGCAGGTATCAAAACATTGCTCCTTGCTGCGGTCGGTGTATTGCCGGCAGCGCGCGAAGCATTGCCCGAAGGCATCCGTGTCCGGACCCGTTTGCGGTGCGGTGTTTTTCGGCGCCTCGGCGGCAACCGGGGCAAGTGGAGCGATGGGGATGTGTTGTTCCGCCGCGCCGGTTTTGTCTGTGAATCCAAGCGAGTCGAAAGCGAGGTTCAGCCGGGTGGCCAAATCGGCGAGCACCTCGTTGCCCAATTTCTGCAAAATTTCCGGACGGTGATTGGCTTTCATGTCATTGCGCACGCCATAGTCTTCGGCCCTGTGTCTGACGGGTGAGACCGGGTTTGACGGCACTCTGCCCACGGTCAGAATCTCCCCGTGTTGGTCCAGGATGGATACGGTCAAGTTGGCACGAAAGGACAGTTCCCGGTCCCCGAGGAGGCTGTTGTCCAGGAGCAATACGCTCAAGCCCTCGCGCAGCGCGAGCGGGTTGGGACTTTGTTGCATGGTGACCGATTCTTCGGGATCTGCAGCGGCCCGCACGACGACCACGGCATCCAGACCCTGGTCGCGCGCCAGTGCGGAGATTGCCTCTCTTGCCCGGGCGGACAGGGTTTTGCCATCTGCGCCCGCTTTGGCCCTGAGGGCGGCCTGATCGTACGTGATTTTTTTGACGTTCCAGTCGGGATGGGTGCGGGTGATTCTGCCTTGCGCGACGGACACGATCCCTTCGGTTACCGCACTCCCCAGGTTGAACGTGGTGGTTTGGCTGGAAAAGGAAATGATGCCGACCTTGTCAAAGTTGACGCTTTCCGGCACCAGGGAAACGACCGCGACGTTCCGGATGTTGCTTTGGCTTGCCGCGGTCAACTGCTGTGGCGGAGTCGCACAACCCGATAACACAAACAGGGTGGCGGCAAGGTGAATGATGCGGCTGTTTGAAAAATTCATTGCGTGACTCCGATTCAAATGGGCGTGCGCGAGATTGTACTATCTGCCGCCGCACCCGCAACGGATATTCGGTTCACGGCTATTTGGATCACCCCAGCAATACCAAGCCCCACACTGCAAACACGTTGAACAGGCTGACCAGTACCGCGGCACTGCCGGTGTCTTTTGCGCGCTTGGCCAGGTTGTGATCCTCCAGTGAAATACGATCGACGGTTGCTTCGACGGCGGAGTTGAGCAGTTCGACAATGATCACCAGCAACACGCTGGCGATCATCAGCGCCTTGCCGAGAGAGCCCACCGGCAGCCACAGTGCCAGCGGGATAAGAATGGCAGCGAGCAGTGTTTCTTGCCGGAAGGCGTCCTCATGTTTGTAGGCGGCACGGAAACCATCCCATGAATAAATGAAGGCGTTGCACAAGCGGATGAAACCGGTCTTGCCTTTATACGGGCTTTCCAAGGTTCGTTCCTGTTCGTCTAGAGTGTCCATTGTCGCTACGTCCCATCAAAAAGATGCGCAAAAAAAGAACGCGCACCAAGCTGCATGCGCGCAAAGGGGGAGAGAACACGAATCAGGTTATGAGGCCTTGTGCATGAAGTGTTTGGCATAGCGCGCGTTCAGGCGCGATACCGGCAACAGGATGAACAGGTCGGCACAATTGAAATCCGGGTCCCAGGCCGGCTCGCCGGCGATATAGGCGCCGAGGCGCAGATAACCTTTGATCAGCGGCGGGACGGCGACTTCAAGATTTTGGTTCAGCGCTTCCAACGGCAGGCGGCAATGCGGGAATACGCGATATTCGGCGGGCGCGGCGTGCAGTTTGTGCACCTTGTTGTACACGCTGGCGGCGTAATGACCGCCGTCGGCCATGCTGATGCTGGCGCAGCCGATCACATATTCGTGGTTGTGCTTGCCAATGTAGTCGGCCAATCCGTTCCACAACTGGGTGATGGTTGCGCCGTCGCGGTAGTCGGGATGCACGCAGGAGCGTCCCACTTCCACCATGCGGTCGCGCAGGTTCTCCAGGCGCGACAGGTTGAATTCGGTTTCGGAGTAGTAGCAGCCTGCCTTGCAGGCTTGATCCGGGGGCAGGATGCGATAGGTGCCGACGACTTTGTCCGTGCCGTGGTCACGCACCAGCAGGTGGTCACAGAATGCGTCGAAGCGGTCGATGTCCAGCCCGAGGTTTGCGCTCGGCAAAGTGGCGCCCATCTCTTCGCCGAACACCTTGAAGCGGATGCGCTGTGCTTCGGCGATTTCGGGCAAATTACGCGCCAGGCTGAAAGTAAGCCGGCGCTCGGTCTTGGCAGTCGGTTGTCGGATTAGTTCTAACATGGGTGCTCTCCTGTGACGATGAGGCTCGCAGGTTAGCGTGCGCATGTTGCACGCGGGTTAAGGCAGGATGAATGTTGGATGAATCCGCGGTTCCCAGGGCGTCCGCGATGGATCGTTGGGCTGCCTGGCTCAGACTGCGCCTGTCCTGCGCACTGGCGTTCAGTGCCGGAGTGGTCAGCAGGCGCACCTGCAATGCCGGCGCGCACAGGATGGCCCACATCGAGCTGCCGAAAGAGACCTCGTCGATGTAGGCGGCTGTCGTGCTGATCCTGCCCTGCGCGTCCTGATAGCGGATGGCGACGGGCAACACAGCGGCCGCCGCATCGATGGCGGGCTGGAACAGCGAAGCGTGGAAATGCCCGACTGCGCTGCCATCGGTGGTGGTGCCTTCAGGGAATATGGCAAAACATTCGCCGCTGCGCAGGGATTGCACCAGATGAACATTGAGGCGCGCCGCATCGCGTGCCTTGCCGCGTTCGATGAACAGGGTCTGTGCGCGTGCACACAGCCAGCCGATCAGCGGCCAGTGCCGCACTTCCGCTTTGGCGACGAAGCGCATCGGCACCACCGTGTTCAACACGAACACGTCCAGCCAGGAGATGTGATTGGTGACGATGAGTCCGTGGCGCAGCCCGTGCAGAGGAGCGTCGGCGGCGACAAGCACTTTCACGTTGAAGATGTCCAGCAGTCCGGCCGACCAGTTTTGCAGGATGCGGCGGCGGAGATTGGCGTTCAGCCAGGGATAGATCGTCGCCAGCGTCAAGCCGTAGCCAATGTGCAGGGCGATGCGCGCGGCACGGAACAGGGCGACAATCCGTCGTGGCATCAGGGATTCAATCCACCGAGAACACGAACAGCGTGCAGACAAAATCGAGGGCCGCAGCGAGACCTTGCGTGAACAACAGGGAGCCGATGCTGCAAGTGCCGTTTGCGCTGACTGCGGTGACGAAGGGTTGCATGTCAATCTCCTTTTTAAAATGCTTCAGGCGAGTGCGCGCTGTTCGACGAACAGACTGTTGCCGGCAATTTTCTTTGCCATCTTCTTGGCGTCCGTCATGGCCGCAGAGACTTCGAGATATGACGTGAATTCGCCGGGTGTCACCTGGAGCGCACCGATGGAAAGGCTGGTGAGCGGATGGAATTGCTGCATGCCATCGCGGCCTTCGGTGGTGTAGCCGCCCGCAATCTTGTGTTCTTCCTGGAACATCAGCGAGGCGGCCTGCGCGAACGAGCGCAGCGCCTGTTCGCAGCGTGCCCGCCAGTTGGGACTCTGCAGCAGCAACACAAAATCGTCGCCGCCGATGTGGCCGATGAAATCCAGCTTCGGGTCGCAGGCCCAGTTGAGGATGCGACCGGTAAGCCGGATCATCTCGTCGCCTTTGCCATAACCATAGATGTCGTTGAACGGCTTGAAATGATCGAGGTCGGTGTAACAGGCGACGAACGGGGTGTGCGCCTGCAACAGGCGTTCGATGTGCTCGTTGATCGGCACGTTGCCGGGCAGCAAAGTCAGCGGATTGGCGTAACGCGCCGCTTCCAGTTGCATGCGCGTCAGTTCGCGCAGCAGATCCTGGCCGGACGCGACGCCGATATAACTGCCGTTCTCGGTAATGATGAAGCCCTCCGTCAGATGACGGCTGTCTGTTTCGGCCAGGAAGTGACTGAGTTCCGCGATGGTCATGTTCTTTTCCACCAGCAACGGCGCACCCGGAATAATGTCCTGGCAAGGTTCTTTGCCATGCAGTTCGCGCTGGAATGGCTTGGAAAACTGTTCAATGAAGTGATGGCGGTTGACCAAGCCGAGCGGAGTGCCCTTGGCGACGATCGGGATGAGGGACAACGCGGGATTGGTGTAAAAACGTTCAAACAGGCGATCGATCGGCGTTTCAGGGTGGACCGGTTCGATGTGGGTAATCAAGTTGCCCGCCATCGCCTGTGAACGATTAAAGCTTGCGCATTGGGTGGCGGCGGTGTTTGATTCATGGATGATGTGCCGGGTGTCATCTCCGGCCAGCAGCGGCGGCGTGGCCTGGGGGCGCGCGATAAAATAGCCCTGTCCCAGTGCGATGCCGATGTCTTTCACCGCGCGCAACTCGGCTTCGGTTTCGATCCCTTCGGCGATGACTTGCGTGCCGCAGCTGGCGGCGATGTGCTGGATCGATTTCAGAAACTGCAATTTGATCGGGTCGCGGTCCACGCCCTGCACAAAACTCATGTCGATCTTGACGAACTCCGGGCGCAGCTCCAGCCACAGACGCAGACTGGAGAAGCCCTCGCCCAGATCGTCGATGGCGATCCTGAAGCCCATCGCGCGGTAATGCAGGAGCGCATCGCGCATCGCAGCAAAATCAAAAACAGGCTGGTTTTCGGTGAGCTCGATCACGATGCGAGCCGGGTCGAGGTTGAGTTCGCGCATGAATGCCAGCGTCTGGCCGTTCCTGAAGTCGGGGAGAGCCAACATTTCGGGACTGACGTTGAGGAACAGGTTCCCGGGCAGGCTCTGCGTGGCAAACGCTTCCAGCACGGTTTGCCGTGCAAGCATCTCGACTTCCAGCGACAGCCCGTGTTGTTCCGCCGCACCGAACAGTTTGATCGGCGTATGCAGCGGGCTGTCAGCCGGACCCCGGATCAATCCTTCGAAGCCCAGAAAATCAGCGTGGCCGAGGTTGAGGATGGGTTGAAACACGGCGTTCAGGCGGCGCTGGTCGATGATCTCGCGCAAAGGGGCCCCGCTTTTCTCCCTGACGGGTGACGACAGAAATTGGTCTGCCAGGAATTGTGCACGGGCAGTGGTGCGATACTTCTCAACAGGTAGAATGCTTGGCATGTGTTTCTCCTGCGGTTTAGGGGAGCGAAAGATAGCGTCGGTTTGTTACGCGGTTATGACGAAGAAGAAATGATCCAGCTTGAGCAACGCCACCGCACCTCTGGCATGAACTCCCGCTTTGCCGGAACGGGTTTGTCGTTCGCCGACTATGTGCGGCAGACGCGGGCGATGTTGCGCGTGATACGGGCGGATACTGTGGTTGACGGCAACGCGCCGTTCGAATTGTTGCCCGTGGGCGATGACCATCGGGGGCGGGCCAAACCCTTTCGGCGCGGTATTTTGCTGACCCACGGCCTGTCCGATTCGCCCTATCACATGCGCCATCTCGCCGCGTTTTTCCAGCGCAACGGGTTCCGGGTGATGGCGCTGCTGTTGCCGGGGCACGGCACGCAGCCCGGCGATCTGCTCGACGTGCATTGGCGGGAATGGGCAAGGACAGTGGCCTGGGGGGTCGACTGTCTCGCCGCCGAAGTGGACGAGCTGTACCTGGCGGGATTTTCGGCGGGCGGCGCGTTGAGTGTGCGGCAGGCCGCGAGCGATGCGCGGGTGCGCGGCCTGTTCCTTTTTTCACCGGCGCTGGAGATCACGGCGCGCGCGCGCTGGGCAAATCTGCACAAGCTGTATAGCGGGTTCGTTCCGGCTGCAGCGTGGCTAAACCTGTTGCCGGATGCCGACCCCTATAAATATGAGTCGTTCTGCAAGAATGCGGCGGCACAGATGTATGCGCTGACGCAAACGCTGCCGCGCGGTGGCATGGATATTCCGGTGTTTGCTGCCGCCAGCGCGGAGGATGCGACCGTGCATGCGATGGCCACGCTGCGTTTCATGCAGCGGGTGCGCCACCCGTTGCACCATCTGGTGTGGTATGCGCGGGAAGCGCTGACCGGGCAAAACCTGGAGTGGGTGAACAGTCATCTGCCCGGGCAGCACATCCTTTCCAGTGCACACACCGCCATCGTCATGGCGCCGGAGGATGCGCACTATGGCGCGCACGGGGATTATGCGAACTGTCTGCATTATTTTGCGGAAGAGCCGGCGCGTTATACGGCGTGCATGGCGCGCGCGGACGGATGGGGCGAGGTGCTGCCGGAACTGCTCGCGCCGGGTGTGCTGCGCCGCCTGACCTGGAATCCGCACTATGCGGCGCTGGAGACTTCCATGCAGCGTTTCATCGGGGAATTGCCATGAGCCTGATCTATGCCCACCGCGGTGCCAGGCGCGAAGCAGCGGAGAATACGCGCAGCGCCTTCGACCGGGCGCTGGACTATCCGATCGACGGCATCGAGACGGATATCCAGTTGACCCGCGACGGGGTGTGCGTGCTGTGGCACGACGATGACCTGAAGAAACTCGGCCTGCCCGGCACGCGCATCGACGACTGCGATTTGTCGCGATTGCAGGCAATGGACTTCGCCGCACATTTTCCCGGCGCGGCCAAAGGGAATGTGATGCGCTTGCAGGATTTTGTGGCAGCCTATCGCGCGCGTTGCCGTTTGCTGCTGGAAATCAAACGCTATCCAGGCGAGGCGGAGGCGCGGCAGCAGGACAAGGTGGCACAGACCCTGGCCGCCGCAGGCACGGGGTCGGAGCGGATGCTGGTCTCTTCGTTCGATCTTGACTCGCTCATCCATGCGCATCGCCTCGCGCCGGATTTTCCGCTGGTGCTGAATCTGGAGCCGGAACACGATGCGAATTTTGCGCAACAGACCTTGATCGCGCACCCCTGGCTGCACGGGCTGTGCGTGCATATCGCCACGCTGGACGAGGGCATGACCGGCGTGGTGCGCGAGGGCGGCAAACGGATCGCGGTCTATACCTGCAACAGCGACGCGCAGATCGGGCGTGCGCTGCGGCTCGGGGTGGACATCCTGATCAGCGATGTGCCGCAGCAGGCGTTGCAAATGAGGGCTGCATGAAACGCGATTTTGCAGCGCTCAACGACGACTTCGACCTGCTCGTCTGCGGCGGCGGCATCTATGGCGCGTGGACGGCTTACGATGCGGCGTTGCGCGGGCTGAAGGTCGCGCTGGTCGAGCAGGCAGACTGGGCGAGCGCGACATCGTCTGCTTCGAGCAAACTGATCCACGGCGGTCTGCGCTATCTGGAGACTTACGATTTCAGGCTGGTGAAGAAAGCGCTGCGGGAGCGGCGCGTGTTGCTGGACATTGCGCCGCATCGTGTGTGGCCCTTGCGTTTCGGGGTGCCGGTGTATGCGGATAGCCGCAATGGCCTGCTCAAATTGAAAGCCGGCCTGACGTTGTACGACGCGCTCGCCGGTTTTCCGCCGGAGGCGATGCGCCATCGCCGTTTTGGCGCCGCAGATTTCCACGCGCATTTTCCCTTCCTCGCCGCACCGGCTTTGCGCGGCGGTTTTACTTATGGTGATGCGCAGACCGACGACGCGCGACTGGTGCTCGAGCTGGTGGCCGGCGCGCAGGCAGCGGGCGCGGTGTGTGTGAACTACGCCCGGCTCACGGCGTGGAACGAAGCCGGGGGCAAGGTGTGCGGCGCAACGGTGCGCGACCAAGAAAGTGGCGCCACCGCGTCGGTCGCGGCGCGGCAATGCGTGAGCACGAGCGGGCAGTGGCTGGCAACGAGCGAAGCAGGGCGCGCCTGGTGCCGCCTGAGCAAGGGCGTGCATCTGGTGCTGCCGGGGCTGCCGGCGGCGGAGGCGCTGCTGCTGACGGCGAAAGCGGATGGCCGCGTGTTCTTCCTCATTCCCTGGTACGGGCGCACCCTGCTGGGCACCACCGACACCGACTATCGCGGCGATGTGGGGCGAGTCGAGGTCGGGGAAGCGGATGTCGACTATCTGCTGGATGCCGCCAATGATTATCTGCAATTGAAGTGGACGCGACAGGATGTCATCGCCGCCTACGCCGGTTTGCGCGTGATGAAGCGGAGCGACGCGGCGCATCCTTCTGCGGCCAGCCGCGACTGGGAAATCAGAACGGCAGCAAACGGTCTGCACCATTCGGTCGGCGGCAAGATCACCTCGGCGCGCGAGGACGCGGCAGTGATCGTGGATGCGGTGTGCGCCAGACTCGGCCTGGCGGCGCGCGGCACGAGCGGCGTGCGCGATCTGCCGTGGAAGCCGCAGCAGGATTTTGGTCTATGGGCGGCTGAAATGACCGCGCGCGCGCACAGGCTGGGCATCGATGACGAGAGCGCGCTTTGGTTGCTGCGTCGGCATGGTTCGCGCGCTGGGCAAGTGATGCAACGGGTCGGGGAATCGCCGCAACGGGCGGCACGGATCGTGCCGGAGTTGCCTTTGACCGAAGCCGATCTGTTGTTTTGCGCACAGCGCGAGATGGTGCTGCATCTGTCCGACCTGTTGCGCCGCCGCCTGCCTTTGATGATTCTGGCGCAACCGGACGAGCGCATGCTGCGCCGTGTCGCCAACCTGCTCGCGCCGATGCTGTGCTGGGATGCGGCGCGAGTCGAGCAGGAGATCAAGGCGTGCCGCGCATGATTGCCGCGATCGGACTTGATCTGGGCACGACCGCGATCAAGGCGGGATTGCTGTCGGGCGCGGGCGAACTTGACGCCATCGTCTCTCGCCCGGCACCTGCCATCGTGGCCGACGGCGGGCGTTACGAAAGCGATGCGCTGGAATATGCGACGGTGGCGGAGGCTGTACTGGCGGAATGTCTGGCCAGCACGGATGCGCGCCCACCGTTGGGGATGTGCAGCCAGCGCTCTTCTTTTCTGTTGTGGGAGCGGGACAGCGGGCAGCCCGTCACACCGCTCATCTCGTGGCAGGATGACCGGGGCGCGGCAAGCTGTGCGGCGTTGCGCGCCGCCGAGCACACGGTGCGCGCGCTGACCGGACTCCCGCTGACGCCTTATTACCTGGCGCCCAAACTGCACGGACTCCTGCATGCGCATCCGGCATGGCGCGAAAATTTGGTCGGCGGCGAATGGCTGCTGGGCACCCTCGATACTTTTCTCATCTGGCGCTGGAGCGGCGGCCAGCACTACCAGACCGATGCGTCGATGGCGGCGCGCACGCTGCTGATGGACACGCAGCGCGGGCAATGGTCGAGCGAACTGTGCGCGCTGTTCGATATTCCGCAACAGATTCTGCCGCAGATCACGCCTTCGGCGGGTATCGCCGTGCCGTTGCGCAACGGGCTGGTGTTGCGCGCCAGCCTGGGCGACCAGTCGGCCGCACTGCGGGCGGCAATCGCGGAAGGCCCGGCGCAGGCGCTGGTCAATCTGGGCACGGGCGGTTTCGTCGTGCGCTACCTGCCCGCGGGGCGCGGCGCACCGCCGGGTTATCTGCAAACGCTGGTGTGGCAGGATGCCGCGCGGGGGATGCACTATGCCGCCGAGGGCACGCTCAATTCCATCGCCGCCGCACTGGCCGCGTATCCGGTCGCGTCGTGCCGGGCGGATGATCTGGCGCGCGATGACATTTTCTGCCTGGCCGAACCGAGCGGGCTGGGGGCGCCATATTTTCGCGGCGATCTCGGCCTTGCCTTCTCCGCGCCGGTCGAAAACTTGTCGGCACCCCGCATGGGAGTACTGCTGCTGGAGGGCATCCTCTTCCGCGTGGCGCGCATCCTGGAAGATTTCCGGCGTGAGTTCGGCCTCGAACGCGTCTATCTTTCCGGCGGCTTGTCCAACCTGACCTGTCTGCAGCAGGGCATTGCGCAGTGTGTGCCGTGCGCCATCTATCTGCTGCCGCAACAGGATGCCAGTCTGGCGGGCGTCGCCCGGCTTGCGGCCGGAATGGCAGGCGGCGCGGCCGCAGCGGAAAAGGTCGGAGGGCCGGTTAAACTGCCGCAGTTGGCGGCCAAATACGGGCGCTGGAAGATCTGGCTGGACGGCTTGCTGCGCGCCTGAAGTCGCCGCACGCGATTCGTTTGACAGGGCGGGATGACTCGCATAGAATGCGCGCCCTTCGCAGTCCGTTATCCATTTTTAAGTATTAGGAAATGCCATGAAAACATTTTCCGCCAAGCCGCAGGAAGTCCAGCACGACTGGATCCTCGTTGACGCAGCCGACAAGGTGCTGGGCCGTCTGGCCAGCCAGATCGCATCCCGTCTGCGCGGCAAGCACAAGGCCATCTACACCCCGCACGTCGATACCGGCGATTTCGTGGTGGTCGTCAACGCAGACAAGCTGCGCGTGACCGGCAACAAGGCACAGGACAAGATGTACTACCGCCACACTGGTTATCCCGGCGGTATCTACGAAACCAATTTCATCAAGCTGCAACAGCGTCATCCGCAGCGCGTGCTGCAAAAGGCCGTGCGTGGCATGTTGCCGAAAGGCCCGCTGGGCTACGCCATGTTGAGCAAACTCAAGGTGTACGGCGGGGCTACGCATCCGCACAGCGCGCAACAACCGAAACCCACTGACCTGTTGAAGGCTTAATCATGAGCGTAACTTATAACTACGGAACGGGCCGTCGCAAGAGCGCGGTGGCACGTGTGTTCATCAAGCCCGGCAAGGGCGAGATCATCGTCAACGACAAGCCGATCGACCAGTTCTTCTCGCGCGAAACCGGGCGCATGGTCGTGCGCCAGCCGCTGGAACTGACCGCGATGGCAGGCAAGTTCGACATTCTGGTGAACGTGTCCGGTGGCGGCGAATCCGGCCAGGCCGGTGCGGTGCGCCACGGCATCACCCGCGCCCTGATCGATTACGATGCGGCGCTGAAACCCACCTTGAGCCAGGCGGGTCTGGTGACGCGTGATGCACGCGAGGTCGAGCGTAAAAAAGTCGGTCTGCGCAAGGCGCGTCGCAGGAAACAATTCTCCAAGCGTTAAGCTTGCAGGGAACCGGGAAAGCCGCCTTTGGGCGGCTTTTTCATTTATCATTCGGGCACTTGGAAGGTGTGGAGGCGGACGTGATCAAAGTCGGAATCGTGGGGGGGACGGGCTATACCGGGGTCGAATTGTTGCGCTTGCTGGCGCGGCATCCGCAGGTGGCGTTGCAGGCGATCACCTCGCGTGCCGATGCCGGCATGCCGGTCAGCCAGATGTTCCCCAGTCTGCGCGGGCAAGTTGATCTGGCTTTCTGCCATCCCGATGCGGCGAATCTCGACCAGTGCGACGTGGTGTTCTTCGCCACCCCCAACGGGATTGCGATGCAGCAAACCCGTGCCCTGCTCGATGCGGGCGTCAAGGTCATCGATCTGGCTGCGGATTTCCGCATCAAGGACATTTCCGAATGGGAAAAATTGTATGGCATGCGTCACGCCTGCCCCGATCTCGTGGCCGAGGCGGTTTATGGTCTGCCGGAAGTGAACCGGGCGCAGATCAAACAGGCGCGCCTGGTGGCGAATCCCGGCTGTTATCCGACGGCCGTGCAATTGGGATTCATCCCGCTGCTGGAGGCCGGTCTGGTCGAGGCCGGCTCGCTCATCGCCGATGCCAAGTCCGGGGTGTCGGGGGCGGGGCGCAAGGCGGAAGTCGCCACCCTGTTCGCGGAAGCGACCGACAATTTCAAGGCCTATGGCGTGGGCGGGCATCGACACCTGCCCGAGATCAGGCAGGGATTGGCGCGTGCAACCGGCAACGAAGTGGGGCTGACGTTCGTGCCGCACCTGACGCCGATGATTCGCGGCATCCATGCGACGCTGTATGCACGCCTGAATAAAGAGGCCGATTTGCAAGCCGTGTTCGAGCAACGTTACGCCGGTGAAGCTTTTGTCGATGTGATGCCGGCGGGCAGCATGCCGGAAACCCGTTCGGTGCGGGGTTCGAATCATTGCCGGATCGCGGTCCATCGGCCGCAGGGCGGCGATACCGTGGTTGTGCTGTCGGTGATCGACAACCTGGTCAAGGGTGCCGCCGGGCAGGCGATCCAGAACATGAACATCATGTTCGGTCTGGCCGAGGGGAGTGGCTTGCACGTGGTTCCTTTGCTACCATGACGCCATGATTTCCCGATTCAAGCGTCGTTTCAGCATTTCCGCGCCGCGCCTCGCGGTGCGTCCGCACGTTCCCTGGTATGTGCGCTGGGCGATTACCTTGCCCTTCCTGCTGGCCGTCGGCTTTCTGGTCTGGTGGGCGTATGACGCGGGGATGGCGCTGGCCGGATTCCATCGCGGCGAGGCGGAGCAGGAGATTTCCCGCTTGCGCGAACAGGTGATGCTGCTGGAAGCGCAGAATGCGGTGCAGATCAACCAACTTGCGGTGCAGGAGCGCCAGGCACAGATACAACTGGCGGCGGCCGGCGAGGTGCAGCAACAGATCATGGTCCTGCAGGAGGAGAACGGTCGGCTGCGCGAAGATCTTTCCTTCTTCCAGAGTCTGCCGCTGACGGCGGGGCGCGATGCCGAACTTTCGATTCACAACGTGAAACTGGAGCCCGGAACCTTGCCGGGCGAATACCACTGCCGCATGCTGCTGGTGCAGGGCGTACAGCGGCGCGGACGGGTGTTCCAGGGCGATTTGCAGATCGTGGTGGACGGCGAACAGGGCGGGCAGAAAGTGGTGTTACAATTCCCCCCCCCGGACTCGCCGGAGGTGGCTGCACAGCACCTTAACTTCAAGTATTACCAGCGCGTCGAGCGTACCTTCCGCTTGCCGGAGGGCGTGCAAATCGACAGCGTGCAGATCAGGATTTTCGAGAAAGGCATGCAGGAACCGAAGATGGTCCAAACGGTCCTGCTTTCATGACGGAGTGGCAGTGATGTTCAGCAAGCACAGCAAACCGCAAAATCGAATCGACTCGCTCATCGGGGTGGGTACCAAAGTGGTGGGTGACCTCCATTTCACCGGTGGATTGCGTATCGATGGAGAAATTTGCGGCAATGTCATCGCCGATCCGGGCAAGGCCAGCACGCTGGTGCTGAGTGAACAAGCCAGAGTGAGCGGCGAAATCCGTGTGACCCATCTGGTTTTGAACGGCACGGTGATCGGGCCGATCGAGGCGAACGAGTACCTGGAACTGCAAAGCAAAGCCAAGGTCACAGGCGACGTGAAATACAAAACGCTGGAGATTCAGTTGGGCGCCATCGTCGAGGGAAAGTTGGCGCATATCAGTGAAGCAACGGAGAAGGTGGTGTCACTGAAGGTGAGTGGCGCCGAATCCAAATAACACCAAGGAGAGCGAAATGAATGCAGTCACCGAAATGCAAGACCCGTTGTTGTTCACCGACAGCGCGGCAAACAAAGTGAAGCAGTTGATCGAGGAAGAGGGGAATGCCGACTTGAAGCTGCGCGTATTCGTCAGCGGTGGCGGCTGTTCCGGCTTCCAGTACGGCTTCACGTTCGACGAGGTCGTCAACGATGACGATACCGTGATGAGCAAGAACGGCGTGCAACTGCTGATCGACCCGATGAGTTTTCAGTATCTGGTCGGTGCCGAGATCGATTACAGCGAAGGACTGGAAGGTTCGCAGTTCGTGATCAAGAATCCGAACGCGACAACGACCTGTGGCTGCGGCTCCTCATTTTCCGTTTGAGCGTTGATCAGGCAATGAAAGCGGGGCACACAACGTGCCCCGCTTTTTTTATGCGGGATAGATTGCCCCCAGGATGCACGGGTGGCGTGCGCCGGTGACGGCGGGCAGATTGCCGGGCTGCAAGTGCAGTGCCTGTTGCGCCAGCCAGGCGAATGCGACCGCCTCAACCCAGTCGGCGCCCAGGCCCAGAACGTCAGTTTTCTGGATGCGGCATTCCGGCAGCGCCGTGCGCAAACGGGCGACCAGAGCCGTATTGTGGGCGCCGCCGCCGCACAGATAGAGCTCTTCCGTTCCGGTGCAATCACGTCGCACGGCGGCGGCGATGCTGTCTGCGGTCAGTGCCAGCAACGTTGCCTGTACATCTGCGGGTGCTTCATCCCCGCGCAAATGACGTTCCAGCCATTGCGGATTGAACCGGTCTCGCCCGGTACTTTTGGGCGGTGCAGCGGAAAAGTAGGGTTCGGCCAACAAGGATTGCAGCAGTCCGGGCAGGATTTTTCCGCTGTTCGCCCACGCGCCGTGCGCGTCGTAAGGCTGGCCCCGGTGTTTGGCGATCCAGGCATCCAGCAACAGGTTGCCCGGGCCGGTATCGAACCCGGTCGTCAGCCGATTCGGGTCGAGGTCGGTCAGGTTGGCGATGCCGCCGATGTTGAGGATGGCGCGATGGATGTCTGGGTGGCGCATGACTCGGTCATGGAAAGCGGGCACCAGCGGCGCGCCTTGTCCGCCCGCCGCGATGTCCCGGGCGCGAAGATCGCTGACGACCGTGATCCCGGTCAGCTCCGCCAGTAACGCGCCGTTGTTGAGTTGCAGCGTGTAGCCCTGCGCCGGTTGGTGGCGCACGGTCTGGCCGTGGCAGCCGATGGCGCGCACTTGATGCGGCAGGATCACAGATGATTGCAGCAGGTTCAGGGTGGCTGTTGCATAGGCATTGGCAAGTCGGTTGGACATGAGCTGGGCGCGATGCAACTCATTCGGGCCCGATGCGTGCAAATCGAGCAAGGCTTCCACCCATTCCGCGGGGTAAGGTTGGAAGTGGCTGGCAATCAGCACCGGCGTACTTGTCAGATCGACCAGGGCGACATCAATGCCGTCCAGACTGGTGCCGGACATGATGCCGAGGTAGAACTCCGCTTCTTTTTTCACCTAATCGAGTTGGGCGATACGCGTGTTGCGCAGGAGTGAAAGACGAGCGTGCAGCGAGTCCGTGGCTTGGAGAAAGGCCGACTGTTGCGCTTCCCCGATCGGCTTGCCATCGGGCAGTGCCACCTTCAACGGGTCGCGCTGCACGCCGCCGACCTTGAATTCGTAGTGCAAATGCGGGCCGCTGGCGAGTCCGGTCATGCCGACAAAGCCGATGATTTCACCCTGACTGACGCGTTGTCCGCGATGGATGCCGCCGGCAAAACCGGAAAGGTGGCCGTACACCGTCTGATACATCCCCTGGTGTTCCAGCATCACCACGTTGCCGTAACCGCCTTGCTTGCCGACAACGGTCACCACGCCATCCGCGGTTGCTCTGACCCGGGTGCCGATGGGGGCGGCGTAATCCACGCCTTTATGGGCGCGCCAGCGATTCAACACCGGGTGGAAACGGGCATTGCTAAAGCCGGAACTGACCCGCGAAAACTCGATGGGGGAGCGCAGGAATGCCTTGCGCATGCTTTTTCCGTCGGGCGAAAAATAATCGCCCCCGTATTGGGTATTCTGGAAATAAAAGGCCTGCAGGGTGCGGCCGTGGTTGATGAATTCGGCGGCAAGGATGCGCGCGTTGCGGGTCGGCTCGCCGTTCAGATAAGACTGTTCGTAGAGGATGCTGAATTTGTCACCGCGCCGAAGATCGCGGTGAAAATCGATGTCGCCACCGAAGATTTCCGCCAATTGATTGGCTACGTTATCCGGCAAATCCGCTTCGTCGGTTGCGTCGTAAAGGGTGCTGCTGATCTCGCCGGTCTGCACCAGAATTCTGCGTTCAGCCAGTCCGGGCTGTGTCTCTACCTTGAAACGGTCGCCGGCAGGAGTGATAACGGTTTGATTGCCGTCATTATCAATGTAGGACAGGGCGAGCAGGTGCGAGTCGGCCGAAGTCCGGACTTGTACGGAGCGGCCGGGTCGGAGCTGGCGCAAGGAATGGGCGTCTGCCGCGCGTCGCAAAAAATCATCGGCCGCGACATCCTGTACATTCATGCGGCGCAACAGTTCGCTGACGGTATCGCCGCGCTGGACGCGCTCACTGTGCCAATAGACCGGGTCCGTCTCGATGGCCTCCGGCGCGGACGGCAGCGTCAGGTCGGACGTGAAGGTATGGCGGATCTCCGCCGCATCATTGGGTTGCGGCATGATGCCGAACGCGGTCACCACCCCCAGCAAAGGCAGGGTGGAGAGGGCAATGACCCAGCGCAGCTTCATCTTGTGTGCGTGTAATAAAGTGTTTTGCGGTAACATTCGCGACTCCCGGGCATCGGTGTTTCTGTGTTCCGGATGCGGCCTCTGGCAGAAATCCGGGCGTCACTTTAACAGAAAGCCTCACCCCCACAAAATCCGTTCAGGCGGGAGCCACGCAACTGACAAGCGGTCTTTGAATATGAATCAACAGGAAATTCTCAATCAAATCAGGCGCGGCAGCGACGAGTTGCTGCTGGAGTCCGAGCTCGTCAAGAAACTCGAATTGGGGCGCCCACTGCGCGTTAAGGCTGGTTTTGACCCGACCGCGCCGGATTTGCACCTCGGCCACACCGTATTGCTGAACAAGATGCGCCAATTGCAGGATTTGGGGCACCACGCCCTGTTCCTGATCGGCGATTTTACCGGCATGATCGGGGATCCTACCGGCAAGAACACAACTCGCCCACCGTTGACGCGCGAGCAGGTGCTTGCTAACGCGCAAAGCTATCGGGAGCAGGTCTTTAAAGTGCTTGATCCGGACAAGACCGAGGTGGTGTTCAATTCTGCCTGGATGGATAAATTCAGCGCGGTCGATCTGATCAGGCTGGCAGCCACCCATACCGTGGCGCAGATGCTGGAGCGGGACGATTTCGGCAAGCGTTACCGCGCCAGCCAGCCCATTGCGATCCACGAGTTCGTCTATCCTCTGGTGCAGGGCTACGATTCGGTCGCCCTCAAGGCAGACCTCGAATTGGGCGGTACCGACCAGAAATTCAATTTGCTGATGGGGCGCGAATTGCAGCGCCACTTCGGGCAAGCGCCGCAGTGCGTGCTCACCATGCCGCTGCTGGAAGGCCTGGACGGCATCAACAAGATGTCCAAGTCGCTGGGCAACTATATCGGCGTGACGGACACCCCGCAGGACATGTTCGGCAAACTCATGTCCGTTTCAGACGATCTGATGTGGCGGTATTTCGACCTGCTGTCCTTTCGCAGCCTGGCGCAAATCGCCCATTTCCGTGAAGAGGTGGAGCAGGGACGCAATCCCCGCGACATCAAGGTGCTGCTGGCGCAGGAAATCGTGGCGCGCTTCCATACCCGGCAAGCCGCCGAAGATGCGCTGACCGAATTCGAGGCGCGCTTCCAGAAGGGTGTGCTGCCGGATGACATGCCCGAGATCGCCGTTCCCGGTGCGGACGGCCAGATTGGCATCGCCCAGTTGCTCAAACAGGCGGGCCTGGTAGCCAGCACCTCCGAAGCATTGCGCATGATCGACCAGGGCGCAGTCAAGCTCGACGGCGAGAAAATCAGCGACAGGGCGCTGAAAATCAAGGCGGGAACGGTGGTGGTGGCGCAAGTGGGCAAGCGCAAATTCGGTCGGGTCAGCGTCGCCTAGGCGCAATCTGCGGCAGCCGTTCGGGTGTAACCCCAAGGGGTTATTAACCATGCGCCATGTAGGGGATGGACGCTGCCGGGGGAGTCATATCTAATTTTACCTGCAAAGTTTTACCTGCAAAGTGCGTTGCTTTCCCGGTCTCCGGAAGTGAAGTCAATAAAAAAAGAAGCGCGCGCCCACGGTTTTTTCAGGGAGATTCAAATTGAACAAGCGCAATGCATGTTTCCACCTTTCTTTTTTTCCCGTGTTTGTACTGCTTGGATTGGCACCGATGGGTTCAGCGCTGTCGGCCAGTCCCGATGCTGTAGCCAAAGAGTGTGCCTACTGCCACGGCAAGGCGGGTGCAAGCACCGATCCGGAGGTTCCCATCATCGGCGGTTACTCGACCGAATTCCTGGTCAACAACATCACGACCTACCGCGACCACGAGCGTGCTTGTCCGGATACCAAATATCGCAGCGGCCCCAAGAAGGGCAAAACCACCAACATGTGTCAGGTTGCCCACAGCCTGACCGATAGCGATATTCGCCAGCTCGCCGTGTATTTTTCCAAAAAGAAATTCGTGCGCGCCAAACAGCAGGTGGATGCCGTTTTAGCTGCAAAAGGCCGGGAGGTCCACGAATATTACTGTGAAAAATGCCATTCCGAAGGGGCATCCGAAGCCAATGACGATGCGGGCATGATGGCCGGGCAATGGATGCCTTATTTGCGTCAGGCCTTTGACGAGTTTGCAACCGGCAAACGGCCGATTCCAAAAAAGATGAAACTGAAATTTGATCAGCTCTCGCCGGAGGACATGAATGCGCTGGTGCATTACTACGGCAGTATTCACTAGATTCTCAGGCGGAAACCATCGTGCAGACAGAATCCGGCAAGAAAGGGATGTTGGCCAGGCTGGGATGTTCGCGTTGCGTTCGTTACGGTTGCGGTGCCGGGATTTCGGTGCTGGTGTTTCTCTTGCTGGTGGGCGGATTCTCTACGGCGCTGGAAGCCACCAACAGTCTGGATTTTTGCGTTTCATGCCACAGCATGAACACCAATTTTGAGGAATACAAGGAATCGACGCACTATGCCAATGTGGCGGGTGTGCGCGCCGAATGTTCGGACTGCCATGTGCCGAAAAAAGACTGGTTCGCCAAGATGTATCGCAAGGTGATTGCGGCCAAGGATGTGTGGGGCGAGATCGTCGGCACCATCGATACGCCGGAAAAATTTGCAGCCCATCGGCTGGAGATGGCCAAGCGGGAATGGGCGCGCATGAAGGAATCGGATTCCATCGGTTGCCGCAACTGCCACAGCTTTGCCGCGATGGATATCGGTGAACAAGTACGGCTTGCCCAGAACAAACATGCAACGGCAGAAGGAGAAGGCAAGACCTGTATCGACTGCCACAAGGGTATTGCGCACAAACTGCCGCGCTTGCACTGATGAATTCGTATTTCCCGATTTGCCTGCATGGGAATAGGGGATGGGATGGTAGCAACAACTCGCGAATAGACCTCGCGCGAAGAACCGAACCGGGCATATTCAGATTGCACGTATCTGCCATGCTTGGGATTGTTAATTCAATGACTACAGGGAGTTTCACGTGAAAAACATAAAAGTCTGGTTCGCGGGGACGCTGCTGTGCGTCTTTGCGATGGGCACGGCGTCTGCTGTGCCAACATCGGCGACCAAGCCGAAAAACGATTACAACATCACCATCAACTACGAACTGGGCATGCACTGCACGGGCTTCGATTTCAGCTATTGCTGCGTGTTGCCGCCCTACAATTCGGTGCAAAGCCAGATCATCAAAACGGCGCGGGGAGCAAACAAATTCCCCGAGTTGCTGGAAGCCGATCCGAACGATCCCACCGTGTTGCTCGATGGGAAGAAACGCTTCCGCCTGGCCTACGGCCATGTCGATAACACCTACGCCGAAGGGAGCAAGCTGAAATACTGGGATGTGCCTTACGACGTCAACGGTGACGGCACTTATAGCGCCAATGAAAATGTCGCCAACGCTTATTTCACCCACCTGTATGTGTACAAGGATTTGAAGGGCACCAATCCCAAAGGAACCAGCGCCGACAAGGAAAAATTGTTCGTCGGCATCCAGATCCCGGTTCCCCGCGACAACGGTCCGGCCGGCGCGGCTGCGCCCAGTCCGCTGAAGGGGGGGCACCTGCACTATACCGGCGACAAGGGCACCGTGGTCTACACCAAATCGCCGGTGCTGGACAACGTGCCAATCATGCTGACCAACCCCGGCATCTGGGACGCGCTCGGATTGCCGTTGACCCCGTTCAACGATCGTTCCGTGCAGGACCCATTGACCTTGACCGAAGCGGATATCCAGCCGTTCCAGGAAGCATGGGTGAGCATGGTCGATGAAAAAACGGGCAAGCCGGTGATTGACTCCCATTCCGGTCAGCCGGTGCGTTTCGTCGGTACCAACCCGATCGACATCCCCAACTGTGCGAACTGCCACAGCAACAAGACCGCCAATGGCGACAAGTTCACCCTGTACAAACAGGAGCGCGCGTTCTGGAAGGGGATGGGCGCCAGCGACTGGATCGCCAACCTGAAGGCCACCTCTGTTTCCATTCTGGAAATGCACGATGACCGGACCGGCACCACGTTCGTGAAGAACTACAACCCCAACAGCCGCTCGCTGGACAATCGGCTGGGGCGCGATCCCGTGCTGTGCCAGAAGTGCCACGCGGACAACGTGATCGCCGTATTGAGTTCAAAGACATTCAAGGACCCGAAGACCGGAGCGGATGTGACCATCTCGCCGCTGACCCAGGCGATCCATACCGTGCACCAGACCAAGGCGCCGTTGCCTGATTCGCAGGGCCGCACTGCATCCTGCCAGGGGTGTCACCCGGCGCACCGTCAGGACGGCAAGATGGAGCAATATCCCATCACCCTGGATGGCAAAAATGCCTATGCCAATGGCGACAACCGCGATGCATCCGGCGGCTGCTTTGTCGGGCGCGATGTGCACGCCAATCGCAACAAGGACAAGGATGGTGCCGGAACGCCGGAACATCTGAATTCCATCGGCAAGTGGATCCAGACCAGCGTGTCGAAGATTGGCACCCAAGAAGGTGGCAAAGGTTTGTGGTGTACCAACTGCCACAATCAGTTGAGCCGGGAGCTGTACCAGCGTGACAATCTGACCAACGCCTTCAAGCAGACCGGTTCCACGCTGCGCAACAAGCCGCTGGAGGAAATTGCCAGGACGATCGGCGTGTCCATGGATGACCTGAAGAACAAGTACATGGATCCCAAGGTCGTGCCCAACGCCAAGGGCGAAGATACGCCGGGAGCATCCGGTATCCTGGAAACCTGGGCCGCCAAGCGCATGGTGCCGGACATCGCCGTCATTGCGCTGCAAGGCAATGGTCCGCTGGTCAGCAAGGATGAGGATGGCGACATCAATGTCTCCATCCTGTCGGCCAATCCGGCGGTGAATGTCGCACAGCTGAAGCTGCCGGCAGGCGCCACCGGTGCCACGGCGGTCCCATACGATGCGGCCACGCATGGGCGCGACTACTGGTTGTCTCCGGGCGCGCCGCACTGTGCGGACTGCCATGCGGCACCGTACGTCGAAGGTCAGGGCGGTATGGCCTATCCAATCAACCAGCCGGGCAAGTACAGCGTGATGCGCTATTCGAAGGGCCACGCCGGCCTGTCCTGCCAGTCCTGCCATGAATCCACCCATGGCCTGTATCCGGTCACGCCTTCCACCGATGTGACTTCGTACAAACAGGCTGCGCAATACAACCCGGATGGCTCGCATGGCCCGCTGAAGTGCGCTTCCTGCCACGTCACGAACAAGTCGGGTGTGCCGCTGATCGCCAAGAAGAAGGAGCATGTCTGGAACGGCAAGCCGATCCTGAACGACTTCGATCTGGCGGTAACCTGGATGCACGGCAGTGCGCCGGATCTGGGTGGCGCGGTACCTAAAGAATAAAGTTGCACATCATCTGAAAATAGGACGAATCGGGGGGCATGCCCCCCGATTTGTTGTCTAGTGCAGGATACAACCGGATCAAAGGCCGCATTGAGCGGACTTGTTGACCCCAACCAACGGGAATGAAATTATGTGGAACAGAAAAGCGTCGTTGGCCGGCATGTTTTGGGCTGTCGCCCTGATTTTTTCATCTTTCCCCACCTCTGCGGCCGATCAAGTCGTGGCGACAGTCGGGGATGAAGCCATTTATGCGCGCGAACTGGAGGGTGCCATAGCCAGTTCGCCGTTTTATACCCAATTCAACACCCTGGGCGAAGACGAACAGGCAAGCCTGCGGGGCGACATGTTGCACCGGCTCGTGTCGGCGCGCTTGCTGGCCCGGGAGGCCAGGCGTCTGGGCCTGGACAAGACATCGGCGTTCAAGCGCGAACTGGAGAACTTCAGGCTGGGGCTGCTGTATCGCAGTTACATGGACAAATTGCGCGAAAGTGTGAGCGTTCCGGATGAGGCGCTGGCAGCGATGAAGCAGCAATACAAGGGGGATGCAGATGCGCTGGAAGCGGCCAAAGCGGCCTATCTGTCCTCGCAGTTTCGGGAGCGGAAGCTGGCCGCGCTGCGCCAGATGCAAATCGACAGTCATCTCCAATTTTTCGAATCGCGCATCCGTCCCGGCATCAAGTCCGGCACGGTGCTGATGCAGGCCGACGGAGTCCGTGTTACCTACGGCGACATTGTGGACACGGGCAAATGGGGAAAACTGCCTAATCCGGAGTGGGTCAGTGAGCAGTTGCAAAATCGCAGCGAACTGTTGCTGGTTGCCCGGTATGCCGAGCGTGCCGGGGCAAAGGTTGACGAGCAACTGAAACGCTATGGCGATGAGGCGTTGCCGGCGTTGGCGCTGGCGAAAAAGACCCAAGAATGGATTCCGAACGAACAAGCCAAGCGCAACTGGTACAAGGATCATCCGGAGATCGGGCGCATTCCTGCGAGCTACCATGTGGGGCAACTGGTTGTTGCCAGCAGGGCTGAAGCGGAAGCCCTGCGTGCGCGCATCGTCAAGGGGGAAAGTCTGTTCACGCTGGCGGGCGGCTACAGCATTGACCCTGCCGGGCGGCAGCAGAATGGCGACATGGGCTGGCTGCCGGAAGGGAGGGGCATGCCGGAGTTGCAGCAGGTTCTCGATACATTGAAGGACGACGAACTCAGCGGCGTGATCGAGACCCGGTCGGGCTACCATCTCCTCATGGTGCTTGAGCGGCGAATCGGCAGGCAAAAACCGTTCGCCGAAGTGCGCGAGCGTGTGCAGCAGAGGATGGTCAACCAGCAACTTCCCGCCTATTTGGGGGAGCTGGAAAAACGCTATCCGGTAAGCTGGAATGTGATGATTCCGCCTGCCGCAACACAATCAGCCGTTGCCCGATGAGGAAAGTCGTCATCTGCGTACTGGTTTTAAGTCTGTCCTTGCCATTTGCGGATGCCGGCGAGCTGGCGGTGCCGGCAGCGGTTCGGCCGCCCCCCTTCACGCTGCATGGCATGGATGGCCGGCCGCATGAACTGGCGGAATGGCGGGGCAAAGTTGTCCTCCTCAATTTCTGGGCCAGTTGGTGTTCGCCCTGTCAGACCGAAATTCGCGATCTGGTGGCCTGGCAGACGCGATACGGCCCGTCCGGATTGCAAGTAGTCGGGCTGGGCATGGATGACGAAGTGAAACTGCGCAATGTCGGGCGCACACTCGGCATCAACTACCCGGTATTGCTTGCCCGCTCCCCCGCCTTGCTGGCGAGTTTTGGCAACCGCACCGGAGTCGTGCCCTATTCGGTGCTGATCTCGCGGACGGGGGAGATCGTTTTTACCCGGGCCGGGGTGATTGACCAGAATTTATTCGACGCGGAGGTGTTGCCGCTGTTGCAGTGATTCGTTGTCGCGTGTTCGCGCGGGAGCTGAAGGGCGGAACCGAAGCTTTGGGCGTTTGCTGGCGGGGTAAAAATATCGGTTGTGGAGCAAGCCTTTGTTTTGCTAGAATCGCGCCCTCAATTTTTTGGTAGAAGGTAGTTTGTTCATGACAACCGTACGTGTTAAAGAGAATGAGCCGTTCGAAGTCGCGATGCGTCGCTTCAAGCGTTCCGTAGAAAAGACCGGTCTGCTGACCGAGTTGCGCGCCCGAGAGTTCTATGAGAAGCCCACCGCCGAACGCAAGCGCAAGCTGGCCGCCGCCGTGAAGCGCCATTACAAGCGCCTGCGCAGCCAGACGCTGCCGCCGAAGCTGTATTGATTCGCCATTGAACAGACGCCGCAATCTCGTGTGGGTTGCGGCGTTTTCCTTTTCCCATGAGCCTGAAACAACAAATCACCGAAGACATGAAAACCGCGATGCGTGCCAAGGATGCCGCGCGTCTCTGGGCAATCCGGCTGTTGCTGGCGGCGATGAAGCAGCGCGAAGTCGATGAGCGGATCGAGCTTAACGATGCTGATGTTGTTGCCATCATCGAAAAAATGCTGAAGCAGCGCCGCGATTCGATCAGCCAGTACAAGGCGGCGGGGCGCCAGGATCTGGTGGATGTGGAAGAATTCGAGGTGACCGTGTTGCAGTCCTACATGCCGCAGCAGATGAGCGCGGCCGAGATCGATGCGGCCGTTGCGCAGGCTGTTGCCGCAACGGGCGCCGCCGGCGTGCAGGACATGGGCAAGGTCATGGCGATCCTCAAGCCGCAATTGGCGGGACGCGCCGATCTGGGAAAAGTCTCCGGGCTGGTCAAGGCCAAGCTGTCGAATTGATCCCGTCATTCCGGCGCCCGCCGGAATCCCGTAGTTGCGTTGAAGAGCGAGGGCTGGCGTGATTCCAAAAAGCTTCATTCAGGATCTGCTCAATCGCCTTGATATCGTGGACGTGATCGAACGCTACGTCCCGCTCAAGAAAGCCGGTGCCAATTACGTCGCCTGCTGTCCTTTCCATAACGAGAAATCCCCTTCCTTCACCGTCAGCCAATCCAAGCAGTTCTATCACTGTTTCGGCTGCGGCGCGCATGGCACGGCTATTGGCTTTGTCATGGAACATGCCGGCATGGGCTTCGTCGAAGCGGTGGAAGAGCTGGCGCGCGGCATCGGCCTGACGGTGCCGCAAGAGCAATCGAATGCTGTCCAGCACAAGGTGGCGCCGGATCTGTACGCGCTGATGCAGGCGGCCACCCGCTACTACCGCGAGCAGCTCAAGGTCAGCCCGCGCGCCATCGAATACCTGAAGAAGCGCGGCTTGAGCGGCGAGGTCGCTGCACGTTTCGGCATCGGTTATGCGCCGGACGACTGGCAGAACCTCAAGGCTGCCGTGCCGGACTATCAGGACAAGTCGCTAGTCGAGACCGGTCTCGTCATTGCCGGCGACGACGGCAAGCGTTACGACCGTTTCCGCGACCGCATCATGTTCCCCATCGTCAATGTACGCGGCCAGGTCATCGGCTTCGGCGGGCGCGTGCTCGACAAAGGCGAACCCAAATACCTCAATTCGCCGGAGACTGCGCTGTTTGAGAAAGGCCACGAACTCTATGGCCTGTTTCAGGCGCAGAAGGCCATTCGCGCCCGGCAGTGCGTGATCGTGGTCGAAGGCTACATGGATGCGGTGGCGCTGGCGCAGCACGGGGTCGAGTATGCCGTCGCCACCCTGGGGACTGCCACGACCCCGTACCACGTGCAGAAATTGCTGCGCCTGTGCGACCAGATCGTGTTCTGTTTCGACGGCGACAAGCCGGGACAGAAAGCCGCCTGGCGCGCCCTGCAAAACGCGCTTCCGCAATTGCAGGACGGCAAACGCATCGGCTTCCTGTTTCTGCCGGAAGAACACGACCCCGACACCTACATCCGCGAGTACGGCCGAGAAGCCTTCGAGCACGAGGTGGATAATTCGCTGCCGCTCTCCGGCTACCTGCTGCGCGAACTGGCGGCGGCAGTCGATTTGCGCGCCCAGGAGGGACGCAGCGCGCTGCTCAAGAACGCGCAGCCCCTGCTGACTGCCATCACCGCACCAACCACCGCGCTGCTGTTGCGCAAAGAAGTTGCGGCTCTGGCGGGCGTGACGCAAGCCGAACTGGAGGCGCTGTGGGCGATCAGGCCGGTGGCTGTGCCGCAGCGCCAGATGCCGCAGAGAGTCAGGCGGTCTGGCCCGTCCGGTCTGCGTGCCATGCTGCGTTGTCTGGTCATGAAGCCGGAGCTGGCCCGGCAAATTCCGCCAGCCTGGCAAGGCGACGGGGCGGATGGGGCGGCGATTGCGGCGCTGGCTGACTGGCTGCGGGAGTCGGCGGACGAGACCAGCAGCGCCGCGTTGATCCAGCATTTTCAGGGTACGGTACATGAAAATGCCCTCGCGGCCGTGCAGGGCGAAATCCTGCATCTCGGCCAGGATTTCGATGTGGAGACCGAGTTTGCCGGCATTCTGCACCATTTGCGGCGTGAAGCGATCGAAACGGAATTGTCCGCGTTGCAGGGCAAGGGCCTGGGCGGCATGTCTGGAGAAGAACGCGCGCGCCATGAGGCGTTGCATGCGCAATTGAGGCAGATCAAGGCAACGTCGAATTGAGCGCGGCAGCACCGCCACGGCTGTGCCCCGGGGCTGCCTAAGCTGCGGAAATGTTTTGGGAATTCGGGTATAATCCGCGCCCTTTCGGCGGTACGACCGCCAACGATTAACTTGATTTCCGGGAATCGAGCATGGCGACTCAGCAAAAGAAAACCTCCGCAACTGCAAAGATTAAGTCCACTCCTGCAAAGAAGGCGGCGGTGAGCGCCAAGGAAATGCTGGCCCAGAAAAAAGCTTCTGCCAAAGCGAGTGAAGCGGCCGCCGCAAAGGCGGTGGATAGCACGCAGGACGTGGAAGAACGCCGCACCCGCCTCAAGACGCTGATCCTGCTGGGCAAGGAGCGCGGCTACCTGACCTACGCGGAAATCAACGACCATTTGCCGGACATGCTGGAAGTCGAGCAAGTCGAAGGCGTGGTCAGCATGATCAATGACATGGGCATCACCGTGTGCGATGTGGCACCCGATGCAGAAACGCTGGTGATGACGGATGCGGCGGCACCGGTTGCCGACGAGGATGCCGCCGCCGAAGCGGAAGCCGCGATTTCCACCGTCGATTCCGAATTTGGCCGCACCACCGATCCGGTGCGCATGTACATGCGCGAGATGGGCGTGGTTAATCTGCTGACGCGGCAGGATGAGATCGAGATCGCGAAACGGATCGAAGAAGGACTGAAGCACATGATCCAGGCGATTTCCGCCTGCCCCGCGACGATCGCCGAAATCCTGGCGTTGGCGGAAAAGATCGACAAGGACCAGTTGCGGGTTGACGAACTGATCGATGGTTTTGTCGATGGCGAGGACGAGGCTCAAATTGGCAGCGATGCCGAAGACGAGTCGGCGGATGAAGCGCAGGAAGACGCCGGCGACGCAGAGGTGGACGAAGAAGAGGATGAAGAAGCCGTGGCGGCGGCCGCGGCCGCGAATTTGGCCCAGCTGAAAGCGGATGCGCTCATGCGCTTTGCAGTGATCGGCGACCTGTTCACCAAGATGGGCAAGGCGTACGAAAAGTACGGTTATCGCAGCAAGCAGTACGATAAATTGCAGCAGCAGATTTCGGATGAGCTGATGCAGTTCCGGTTCTCCGCCAAACAGGTGGACGCGCTGTGCGACACCATGCGCCATCTGGTGGAGGACGTGCGCAGCAGTGAGCGCGCAATCCAGGATTTGTGTGTGAACAAGGCGCACATGCCGCGCCAGCATTTCATCAAGAGTTTTCCTACCAACGAGATCAATCTGGATTGGGTCAAGCGCGAGATCGCCGCAAAAAAACCCTACAGTGATGCCTTGTCGCGGCACGAGGCGGCGATCATCGACCAGCAGAAGCAGATGCTTGCCCTGCAGCAGCGCGTCGGCATCCCGATTCTCGATCTGAAGGAAATCAATCGCCAGATGACCAACGGCGAAGCCAAGGCACGCCGCGCCAAGCGCGACATGATCGAGGCCAACCTGCGCCTGGTGATCTCCATCGCCAAGAAATACACCAACCGCGGGCTGCAGTTCCTCGACCTGATCCAGGAAGGCAACATCGGCCTGATGAAGGCCGTGGATAAATTCGAGTATCGCCGCGGCTACAAATTTTCGACCTACGCCACCTGGTGGATCCGCCAGGCCATCACCCGCTCCATCGCGGACCAGGCCCGCACCATCCGCATCCCGGTACACATGATCGAAACCATCAACAAGATGAACCGCATCTCGCGCCAGATCATGCAGGAAACCGGCGAGGAACCGGATGCCGCGACGCTGGCCATCAAGATGGAAATGCCGGAAGACAAGATCCGTAAGATCCTCAAGATCGCGAAAGAACCAATCTCGATGGAAACCCCGGTGGGCGATGACGACGATTCGCACTTGGGAGATTTCATCGAAGACGGCAATTCCCTTGCCCCGATCGATGCGGCCGTATTCGACAGTCTGCGCAACGTAACCAAGGACATTCTGGACAGCCTGACCCCGCGCGAGGCCAAAGTGCTGCGCATGCGCTTCGGCATCGAAATGAACACCGATCACACCCTGGAAGAGGTGGGCAAACAGTTCGACGTCACCCGCGAACGGATTCGCCAGATCGAAGCCAAGGCATTGCGCAAACTGCGCCATCCTTCCCGTTCGGAAAAGCTCAAGAGTTTCCTCGACGGCGAGAGTTGAGTTTTACGGGCCCTTAGCTCAGTTGGTTAGAGCAGAGGACTCATAATCCTTTGGTCGTTGGTTCAAGTCCAACAGGGCCCACCATATAGAACAAGGCTTGCAGCGATGTAAGCCTTTTTCACATCAAGCAGTTTTGTGTTCATGTATGTTGGCGCGCGCCAACAGGCGGATAGGGTGCTGTTCCTCGGGATCACCCATTTCCCGACATCAGAAGATATAGACTTTCCATAACAAACAACGTGAGCTTATTTGTGCAATTCATTGCTTTTTAAGCATATTTTATTTCTGTTAACTTTCTGCGCTAACTCCTTGTCCTGAAAAGAAAAATCCCTTTATTTGCCTTGACTGCCCAAAATATTTTCAATATAGTGGGGGAGAGTGGTAAAAAGTGGGAATAAATGGGAGGCAAAGGGATTCCATGTTCCAAGGGGCGGCGCAATTCAATCTGGATGGCAAGGGCAGGCTGACGATACCGACGCGGTATCGCGACATGCTGCTGGCGCATTGTGCTGGTCAGTTGGTGCTGACTGCGGATGCGGACGGCTGTCTGCTGCTCTATCCGCAACCCGAGTGGCAGCCCATCCGCGAAAAACTGATGCAGCTTTCCGCCTTCAATCCAAAGATCCGTTCCCTGCAGCGTTTCCTGGTCGGCCATGCGGAAGATGTGGTGATGGATGCGGCCGGCCGTGTGCTGATTTCGGCAACCCTGCGCGATTACGCCAAGCTGGACAAGCGCGTGATGCTGGTCGGTCAGGGCAATAAATTCGAATTGTGGGACGAGGCGCGCTGGCAGGCGCAGTACGAAAAGATGACGAGTTTCTCGATGGATGACCTGCCGCCAGAATTGAATGGCTTCACGCTGTGAAGGACGTGCTGGGGCACGCCACCGTTTTGCTGGAAGAGGCGGTCGAGGGGTTGCAGGTGAAGCCGGGGGGTGTCTATGTGGATGGCACGTTCGGACGCGGCGGACATAGCCGGTTGATTCTGGAGAAGCTGGGCGCGCGCGGCCGCTTGATCGCGCTGGATAAAGACCCGCAGGCGGTGGCGGCGGGAGCAGCGTTGCAGGATGCGCGGTTTCGCATGGTGCATAGCGGCTTCGAGCATCTGGGTGCAGTGCTGAACGAGCTTGGCGTCGATGGCATCGATGGGGTGCTGCTGGATCTGGGGGTGTCATCGCCGCAACTGGATGACGAGCAGCGCGGTTTCAGCTTTCGTTTCGATGCGCCGCTGGACATGCGCATGGACACGAGCAGGGGGCAGACGGCGGCGGAATGGCTGGCTGTGGCGGATGAAGGCGAACTGGCGGAGGTGATACGTGATTACGGCGAAGAACGGTTTGCTGGGCAGATTGCAAGGGCGATTGTTGCTGCGCGCCAGGAACGTGAACTCCTCACCACGCAGCAACTGGTCGAGGTCGTCGCGCGCTGCGTGCGTACGCGCGAGCCGGGGAAAAATCCGGCCACGCGCACCTTTCAGGCTATACGGATTTATCTCAATCGCGAGCTCGAAGAACTCGAGAGCGTGTTGCCGCAATGCGTGGGCTATCTGAAGCCGGGTGGCCGCATGGCTGTCATCAGTTTTCATTCGTTGGAAGACCGCATCGTGAAACGCTTCATGCGTGACCTGGCGGAGGGGGACAAGTTGCCAAAGAGTCTGCCGATCCGCGCGATTGATGTGCCGCAGGGGCAGTTGCGCCTGGTCGGCAAAGCGCTGCGCGCGTCGGCGGCGGAGCTTGCGCGCAATCCGCGCGCGCGCAGCGCCGTGTTGCGCGTGGCGGAGAAAATGGGAGGCGCCAGTGGCTAGGCTGGATGCGCTCCTTCTGTTGTTGACGATCGCTTGCGCGCTCGGTGTTGTGACCTCGCAACACAAGGCGCGCAAGCTGTTTGTGGCGTGGCAGGACGAAAAGGAGCGGGCGCAACAGATGGATGTGGAGTGGGGGAAATTGCAATTGGAGCAGAGCACGCTGGTCGCGCCGGCACGCGTGGAGAAAATTGCGCGCCAGCAATTGCAGATGCACGCGCCCGCCAAGGAACAGATGCGCTATGTGTATGACGGCAACGAATCCGGAATGGCGGGCCCGCATATTTCCGCAGAGGCGCGGCCGTGAATTACGCGCGCCTGCCCCAGACTTCTGCCCAAATCGCCCTGCCGGCATGGCGTGCCCGCACGTTGTTCGTTTTCCTGCTGCTGGGGATGGCCGGCCTGTTTGCGCGCGCCATCTATCTGCAGGGAGTGCACACCGACTTTTTGCAACAGAAGGGGGATGCGCGCTATTCGCGCGTGGTGGAAGTGCCGGCGCACCGCGGCATGATCACCGACCGCAACGGCGAACCGCTGGCGATCAGCACGCCGGTGGACTCGGTGTGGGCCAGCCCGCCCGATGTGGTGGCCGATTCGGCGCAACTGCGCCAGTTGGCGCGCCTGCTCGAGATGAGTGTGGGCAGCCTGAAAGAGCGCCTGTTCGACACGTCGCGCGAGTTCGTCTATCTGAAGCGGCAACTGCCGCCCGATCAGGCGCGGCGGGTGGCCGCGCTCGGCATTCCCGGGGTGTCGCTGCAGCACGAATATCGCCGCTACTATCCCGGGGGCGAAGTGGCCGCGCAGTTGCTCGGTTTTACCGATGTGGACGACAACGGGCGCGAAGGGCTGGAGCTGGCGATGCATGATGTGTTGCGCGGCAAGCCGGGCAGCCAGCGCGTGATCAAGGACCGGCGCGGGCACATCGTGGAAGATGTCGCCAGTTTGCGCGCCCCGAAAGAAGGGCGGGATGTCGCCTTGAGCATCGACAGCAAACTGCAGTTCATCGCCTTCCGCGAGATCAGGCAGGCGGTGGTCGAGCGCGAGGCAAAAGCCGGGGCGATCGTGGTGCTTGATGCGCGCAGCGGGGAGGTGCTGGCGCTGGCCAACTGGCCGGCCTACAACCCGAATAACCGCAGCCGGCCGGCGCTGGCGGCGATGCGCAACCGCGCCGTGACCGATCTGTTCGAGCCCGGTTCGACCATGAAGCCGTTTGCGGTCGCGGCGGTGCTGGAAGAGGGCAAGTTCAAGCCGGGGACGCGGGTCGATACCGGCAATGGCCATCTAACCATCGGCAATCGCACGATCCACGACACGCACCCCGCAGCTTCCCTGACCGTGGCGGAAGTGCTGCAAAAATCGAGCAACGTCGGTGCCGCCAGGCTGGCCCTGTCGCTGTCCCCGCAAATCTTCTGGAATCACCTGAGCCGTTCGGGTTTCGGCGCGGAATCTGGTTGCGGTTTTCCCGGCGAAGCGGCGGGCAAGCTGCGCAAATATCAGACCTGGCGTCCGATCGAGCAGGCGACCATGTCTTACGGCAACGGGATTTCGGTCAATCTGTTGCAGTTGGCGCGTGCGTACACCATTTTCGCCAATGACGGCGAGTTGAAGCCGGTCAGCATGCTTAAGCAGGAAACTCCGGTCGGCGGCAGCCCGGTCTATTCGGCGCAAACCGCGCGCGCGGTGAGGGACATGCTGGAGCTGGTGGTGCAACCGGGCGGCACCGCTCCGCTCGCGCAGATTCCCGGATACCGCGTGGCCGGCAAGACCGGCACGGCGCACAAGCTGCTGAACGGCATTTATGTGGACCGCTACATCGCTTCCTTTGTCGGCATGGCTCCCGCAAGCGATCCGCGGCTGATCGTGGCGGTGATGCTGGATGAGCCGGGCGGCAAGGAATATTACGGCGGGCAGATCGCCGCGCCCGTATTCGGCAGCGTGATGAACGCGTCCCTGCGCGCGCTGGAGGTGCCCTACGATGCGTCCCTGGACAATGTGCTGCCCAGCGTCGGGCCGGTGCTGGAGGAATCGACATGAACGCGCTGCGGTTCGATGAGTTGGCCAGTCTCGGCGTCAGTATCAATCGGCTGGTGGCGGACAGCCGCGACGTCAGGGCGGGCGATACCTTTGTCGCCTATCCCGGCGCGCAGGCCGACGGCCGGCGCTACATCGCCCAGGCCATCGCGCGCGGCGCGAATGCGGTGCTCTGGGATGCGCACGAATTCGCATGGGATCCCGCGTGGCGCGTGCCCCATCTCGCGCTGCACGATTTGCGCCAGCAGGCCGGTTACATCGCCGACAAAGTTTATGGCCAGCCTTCGCGGCAGTTGCGGATGATCGGGGTGACCGGCACCAACGGCAAGACTTCCATCAGCCACTGGCTGGCGAAATGCTTCACCGCGCTGAACGTGAAGTGCGGGCTGATCGGCACCCTCGGCAACGGATTTCCCGATGCGCTGCAGGCCAGCGCCAACACCACGCCGGACGCACTGCGCGTGCACGAGTTGCTGGCGCAATTCGTGCACCGGGATGCGCGGACAGCGGTGATGGAAGTCTCCTCTCACGCCCTGGCGCAGGGGCGCGTCAACGGGGTGCACTTCGATGTGGCGCTGCTCACCAATCTGACGCGCGACCATCTGGACTATCACGGCGACATGCAGCACTACGCGGCGGCGAAGCGGCGCCTGTTCGACTGGGACCGGCTCGGCCATGCCGTGCTCAATCTGGACGATCCATTCGGCGCGGAACTCGCCGCGCAGTTGCACGCGGGCGGCACCGAAGTGATTGGCTACGGTCTGCGCCAGGAAGCGGTGGAACTGGCGCAAAGGCTCGGCCTGCGCCGGGTGTACGGCGAGCTGCGGCGGGCCGATGCGCAGGGCCTGGAAATTCTGCTGGATACGTCCTGGGGCGCGGCAGAGTTGTCCAGCCATCTGCTGGGTCGTTTCAATGCGGCCAACCTGCTGGGGGCGTTGGCCGTGTTGCTGGCAAGCGGCATTGCGCTTGACGACGCGGTGCGCGAACTTGGCGCGCAAAAAGCGGTGGCGGGGCGCATGCAGGCTATGGGCGGCAGGGATGCGCCGGCGGTGGTGGTCGATTACGCGCACACCCCGGATGCGCTGGAGAACGTGCTGGGCACCCTGCGCGAAGTGTGCGCGCCGGGGGGTCGGCTGATCTGCGTTTTCGGCTGCGGCGGCGACCGTGATCGCGGCAAGCGCCCGATGATGGGGAGGGTCGCCGACCGTTTTGCCGATGTGCGCATCCTCACCAGCGACAATCCGCGCAGCGAAGCGCCCGCGGCCATCATCGAGCAGATCGCCGCCGGCATGGCGGGCGAATATCGGGTGATCGAGGACCGTGCGCGTGCCATCAGTGAAACCATCGCCAATGCGCAGGCACGCGACACCGTGCTGATCGCGGGCAAGGGACACGAGGATTACCAGGAGATCGCGGGGGTGCGACAGCCTTTCTCCGACAGCGAGATCGCGCAGCGCGCCCTGAGCGTGTGGACGCCCAAGGAGCGCTGGCCGACATGATGCTGCTTTCGCAAATCGAAAAAGTATTGCGTGGCGACCGGCAGGGGGCGGATGTGCGCATTGGCGGTGTCAGCACCGATACGCGCAGCATCGCGGCGGGCGACCTGTTCATCGCGCTCAAGGGAACGCATTTCGACGGGGCGCAGTTTGTGGCGCAGGCCGCGCAAGCCGGTGCGGTCGCGGCCATTGTCAAAGAAGGCAGCGTGCTGGAAGACGTAAATTGTCCCGTGCTGTTCGTGCCGGACACGCGCCTCGCGCTGGGCAAGCTGGCTGCGCACTGGCGCAAGCAGTTCGACATCCCGCTGCTTGCCATCACCGGCAGCAACGGCAAGACCACGGTGAAGGAGATGCTGGCCGCGATCCTTGCTGCGCACGCGGGCGAGGAAGCCGTGCTGGCGACGCGCGGCAATTTGAACAATGACATCGGCCTGCCGCTCACCCTGCTCAAGCTGCGCGCGACGCATCGCTACGCGGTGATCGAGATGGGCATGAACCATCCCGGCGAGATCGACTACCTCACGCGCATCGCGCAACCCGACGTGGCGCTGATCAACAACGCCAGCGGCGCGCATCTGCAAGGCTTGGGCACGGTGGAAGGCGTGGCGCGCGCCAAGGGCGAGATTTTCGCCGGGTTACGGCAGGGCGGCACGGCAGTCATCAATGCCGACGATGCGCATGCCGCACGGTGGCGCATGCTGGCAGACCAGCATCGCGTGTTCGACTTCGCGCTGGAACACGCGGCTGCCGTCAAGGGTGCATGGCAGGTGCAAGGTTATGGCGGGCTGTTGCGCGCCCATACCCCGGCGGGCGAGCTGCGTGTCGTGTTGCAGGTGCCGGGCGAACACAATGCGCGCAACGCGCTGGCGGCAGCCACGGCAGCATTGGCCTTGCCTGTGCCGCTGGAGATCATCGCACGCGCACTGGAAACGTTCGGCGGCGTAGCCGGGCGTTTGCAGCGCAAGCCGGCGCTGCACGGCGCGACGCTGATCGACGACACCTACAACGCTAATCCCGCCTCCATGCGCGCCGCCCTGGAAGTGCTGGCGCAGGCGCCCGGAACGAGAATCCTGGTGCTGGGCGACATGGGCGAACTGGGCGATGCCGCCGCGCAGTTCCATCGCGAGATCGGTATCGCCGCGCGCGAACTGGGCATCGAAAACCTGTATGCACTGGGCGAACTCAGTGGGCAGGCTGCGACGGAATTCGGCAGCGGCGCAACGCACTTCGCGGAGGTTGAAGCACTACTGGCCGTACTCAAGCAAGAACTGGACGCGCAAACCACGGTGCTGGTGAAGGGGTCGCGCTTCATGAAAATGGAACGTGTCGTGCAGGCTTGTGCGGCACAACGGGAGGAAACATGCTGCTCGCATTAGCCCAATGGCTTTCGCAGGACGTTCGCGCGTTCAGTGTGTTCAACTACATCACGCTGCGCGCGGTGCTGGCGGCGATGACCGCGCTGGTGATCTCGTTCATGCTGGGGCCGTGGACAATCCGCAAACTGGCGGCGATGAAGATCGGCCAGTCGGTGCGCAGCGACGGCCCGCAGACCCATCTGGTCAAGGCAGGCACACCCACCATGGGTGGCGCGCTGATCCTGATGTCGGTCGCTCTCACCACCCTGTTGTGGGGCGACCTGCACAATGCCTATGTCTGGGTGGTGCTGCTGACGACCCTGGGGGTGGGCGTCATCGGCTGGGTGGACGATTACCGCAAGGTGGTGCATCGCAATCCGGACGGACTGTCGGCGAAGAGCAAGATGTTGTGGCAATCGCTGATCGCCTTGGCGGTCGGCCTTTATCTGTGGCAACACGCCACTTTGCCGGCGCATACCGAGCTCATCGTGCCGTTCTTCAAGCACTTGGTGGTGCCGCTCGGCATGCTCGCGTTCATCGTGCTGGTCTATCTGGTCATCGTCGGCAGCAGCAATGCGGTGAATCTGACTGACGGCCTCGACGGCCTGGCCATCATGCCGACCGTGATGGTGGCCGCGGCGCTGGCGATCTTTGCCTATGTCGCGGGCCATGCCGAATTCGCCAAGTATCTGGGCGAGCCTGCAATTCCGGGCGCGGGCGAACTGGCGGTGTTCTGCGCCGCCATTTCCGGCGCGGGGCTGGCGTTTCTGTGGTTCAACGCCTATCCGGCGGAAGTGTTCATGGGGGACGTCGGCGCGCTGGCGCTGGGTGCGGCGCTTGGAACGGTCGCCGTCATCATCCGCCAGGAACTGGTGCTGTTCATCATGGGCGGAGTGTTCGTGGTGGAGGCGGTGTCGGTGATGCTGCAAGTGTCCTGGTTCAAATACACCAAGAAAAAATACGGCACCGGGCAGCGCATCCTGCTGATGGCGCCGCTGCACCATCACTTCGAACAGAAGGGCTGGAAGGAAACGCAGGTGGTGGTGCGTTTCTGGATCATAACAATGTTGCTGGTCCTGATTGGCCTGTCAACGCTGAAGCTGAGATAAACAAAATGCGAAATCAGCCACGGATGCACACGGATGAAACACGGATGAACCCCAAAACGATTGGGTGCTCATTTGTGTTTCATCCGTGGCAATCCGTGGCGGAATGGTTTTCAAAATAATGAACACACTGCGCGGACAATCGGTGCTGATCCTCGGTCTGGGCGAGACCGGGTTGTCGCTCGCGCGCTGGCTGGGTGCGCAAGGGATGCGCGTGCGCGTTGCGGACAGCCGTGCGGCAGCGCCCGGCATCGATGCGCTGCGTCGTGAATGGCCCGGAGCTGACGTGCACTGCGGCCCGTTCGACGATGCACTGCTGCAGGGCATCGACCTCATCGCCATCAGCCCCGGTGTGCCGGTGGCCGAACCACTGATACAGAAGGCCATGGCGCGCGGCATCCCGGTCGAGGGCGATGTCGAGCTGCTGGCACAACTGCTGAACACCCGCCACTACCGGCGCAACACACGGGTCATTGCCATCACCGGCGCCAACGGCAAGACCACGGTGACCAGCATGGTCGGCGCGATGTGCGCCGCGGCGGGACTGGACACGCAGGTGGCGGGAAACATTTCGCCGGCGGTGCTGGATGCGTTGCGCGCACGCACGCAACAGCCGCAGGTGTGGGTGCTGGAACTGTCGAGTTTTCAGCTTGAAACGACGCACACGCTGAACGCGGATGCGGCGACCGTGCTCAACGTGAGCGAGGACCATCTTGACCGCTATGCCGGCAGCATGGATGCCTATGCGGCCGCCAAGGCGCGCATCTTCCGGGGGCAAGGTGTGCAGGTGTTGAATCGCGACGATGCGCGCAGCATGGCGATGGCGCTGGAGGGTCGGAAACAGGCGAGCTTCGGCTTGAGCCTGCCGCGCAATGCGCATGATTGGGGCATCAGCCGCGAAGGCGCGTTGATCTGGCTGATGCAGGGGCCGCAGAAGATCATGCGCGCCGACGAGTTGCAGGTGAGCGGCCTGCATAACGTGGCGAACGCGCTGGCCGCGCTGGCACTGTGCCGAGCCCTTGAGCTGCCCCTGGCGCCGCTGGTGCAGGCGCTGCGCGCATTCAGGGGTTTGCCGCACCGGGTGGAAAAAGTCGCCGAGGTCGGCGGCGTCACGTATTACGACGACTCCAAAGGTACCAATGTCGGTGCGACCGAAGCGGCGCTGAACGGATTGGGCAAGCCCGCTGTCGTTATCCTGGGCGGTGACGGCAAGGGGCAGGATTTTTCGCCGCTGCGGAATGCGGTGGCGCGCCATGCGCGCGCGGTGGTGCTGATCGGGCGGGATGCGCCGCTGATCGGGCGCGCGCTGTCCGGTTGCGGCAAGCCGGTCGCGCAGGCGCAGGACATGGAGCATGCCGTGCGCCTGGCAAGCGGATTGGCGCAGCCGGGTGATGCGGTTCTGCTTTCTCCCGCCTGTGCGAGCTTCGACATGTTCCGCAATTATGTGCATCGCGCCGAAGCATTCGTGCAGGCCGTGCATAAACTGGCGGAGGTGACGGCATGATCAGCGCCGCCCTGCATCCTCCGCGCGCGGTTGCAGCCGAGTATGACCGCGTGCTGTTGTGGCTGGTGACCGCGCTGCTCGCCATCGGGCTGGTGATGGTGTATTCCGCTTCGATCGCGACGGCGGAAGCGAGCAAATACACCGGCCATCAGGCGACCTACTATCTGCTGCGGCATGGCAGCTTCATCGCGGTCGGACTTGTCTGCGCGCTGGCTGCGTTCCAGGTGCCGATGCAGGTCTGGCAGAAATACGCCCCCTGGCTATTCATGGGCGGGGTGATCCTGCTGCTGCTGGTGCTGGTTCCCGGCATCGGGCGCTCGGTCAACGGCAGCCGCCGCTGGTTGCCGTTATTGCTCATCAATCTGCAACCCTCCGAGCTGATGAAGTTCTTTGCCGTGATCTACGCGGCCGACTACGCCGTGCGCAAGGGCGCCTTGCGCGACCGCTTCCTGAAATCCTTTCTGCCGATGTTCATCGTGATGGCACTGGTGGGTACGTTGCTGCTGCTGGAGCCTGACATGGGGGCACTGGTGGTGATCTGCATCATCGCCATGGGCACCTTGTGGCTGGGCGGTTTCAACCTGAAAATTTTCCTGGGTCTGCTGGTGTTGCTGCCGCTGGCTTTTGCGGTGCTGGTGCTGTCGTCCGAATACCGCATGCAACGGGTGCTGGGTTTTCTCGACCCGTGGGCCGATCCCTACGGCAAAGGGTATCAGTTGAGTCATGCCCTGATCGCCTTTGGGCGCGGCGAATGGTTCGGCGTGGGCCTGGGCGGCAGCGTGGAAAAACTGTTCTATCTGCCGGAAGCGCACACCGATTTTCTGCTCGCGGTGATCGCCGAGGAACTGGGACTGGTCGGGGTGAGCGCGGTGCTGGCGTTGTTTGCCTGGCTCATCGTGCGCGCCTTTTCCATCGGTCGCCATGCGGCGATGTCGGACCGCCTGTATGCCGCGCTGGTCGCGCAGGGGATCGCGGTCTGGCTGGGGACGCAGGCGATGATCAACATCGGCGTCAACATGGGCGTGCTGCCGACCAAGGGACTGACGTTGCCCTTCCTGAGTTTCGGCGGCAGCGGCCTGGTGATGAATCTGGTGGCGGTTGCGGTGTTGCTGCGTATCGACTACGAGAATCGGCGAGTGGCGAGGGGGTTGCCGATATGAAAAACATATTAGCCACGGATGAACACGGATGCACACGGATGAAAAACAGCGTGCAGGGTTTTATCCGTGTTTCATCCGTGTTCATCCGTGGCTCAATGAATTGGGTGGAGGGGCAATGAGACGCACCATCCTGATCATGGCAGGCGGCACCGGCGGACATATCTATCCGGGACTGGCCGTGGCTGACGCCCTGCGGGCGCAAGGTTGGAACGTGGTCTGGCTGGGCGCGCCCAACAGCATGGAAGCCGAGCTGGTGCCCAAACATGGCTACCCGGTGGCCTGGGTGAATTTCAGCGGCGTCAGGGGCAAAGGTCTGCTGCGCTGGCTGACCCTGCCGTTCACTTTGCTGCGCGCGCTGGGGCAGAGCGCGGCGGCAATCCTGCGCCACCGTCCCGACGTGGTGCTGGGCATGGGCGGTTACATCACGATGCCGGGTGGATTGATGGCGGCTTTTTTGCGCCGTCCGCTGGTGGTGCATGAACAGAATTCCATCGCCGGCATGAGCAACAAGGTGCTGGCAAAAATCGCCACGCGCGTGTTGAGCGGTTTCCCCGGGGTGCTGAAAGGCACCGAGTGGTGTGGCAATCCGGTGCGCGCCGATATTGCCGCATTGCCCGCGCCGCAAGCGCGCTATGCACCACGCAGCGGCAAGTTGAACGTGCTGGTAGTGGGGGGCAGCCTCGGCGCCCAGGCATTGAACGAAGCGTTGCCCAAGGCGCTGGTGTTGCTGGATGAGGCGGCGAGACCGAACGTGATCCACCAGACCGGCAAGAAACATTTCGAGACGGTGCAGCAGTTGTACGCGCAAGCCGGTGTGCAGGCCGATGTGCGCCCCTTCCTCGACGACATGGCGCAACAGTATGCGCAGGCCGATGTGGTGATATGCCGTGCGGGGGCGCTGACCATCGCGGAGCTGGCGGCGGCGGGCGTGGCCAGTGTGCTGGTGCCGTTCCCGTTCGCGGTGGACGACCATCAGACACACAACGCGCGCTTCCTCTCCGGGCACGGTGCGGCGATCCTGTTGCCGCAACAAGAATTGAATGCGGAAAAACTGGCGCAACTGCTGCGCGAACTGGATCGCGAAAAACTGCTGGCGATGGCGCAAGCCGCACGCAGCCTGGCCAAACCGGATGCGACACGACATGTGGCGCAAGTCTGCGTTGCTTTAGCGGGATAAAAGATATGAAACATAAAGTCAAAAACATCCACTTCGTCGGTATCGGCGGTTCCGGTATGAACGGTATCGCCGAGGTGATGCTCAACCTGGGGTTCAAGGTGAGCGGGTCGGACATTGCGGACAGCACGGTCGTCATGCGCTTGCGTGATCTGGGCGCGAACATCAGCATCGGACACGATGCCCTGAACTTGCGTGACGCGGATGCGGTGGTGACTTCCACCGCGGTGAAGGCGGACAACCCGGAAGTCATTGCGGCGCGTGAACAGCGCATCCCGGTGGTGCCGCGCGCGGTGATGCTGGCCGAGCTGATGCGCCTGCGCCAGGGCATTGCCATCGCCGGCACGCACGGCAAGACCACCACCACCTCGCTGGTAACCAGTGTGCTGGCCAAGGGCGGTTTCGATCCCACCTTCGTCATCGGCGGTCGCCTCAACAGCAGCGGCGCCAACGCGCGTCTCGGCACCGGCGAGTTCATCGTGGCCGAGGCGGACGAGTCCGATGCTTCGTTCCTGTATCTCACGCCCATCCTGGCGGTGGTCACCAATATCGACGCCGATCACATGGAGACCTACGGCCACGACTTCGAGAAGCTGAAGCAGGCCTTTGTGGATTTCGTCGAGCGCCTGCCGTTCTACGGCCGCGCCATGCTGTGCATTGACGACGTGAACGTGCGCGACATCCTGCCGCGTATCAGCAAGCCGGTCACCACCTACGGTACCCGCGAAGATGCGCATGTCCGCGCCGTGAACGTGCGCCACGAGGGCGGGCGGATGCGCTTCACCGCGCAGTGCCGCCATGACGAGAAGTGCCTGTACGAAGGAAAGCCGCTGGATCTCGACATCACGCTCAACCTTGCCGGCGAGCACAACGTGCTCAATGCGCTGGCCGCGATCGCGGTCGGACTGGAGGTGGGGGTTGCGCCCGATGCCATCGTCGCCGCGCTGGCGGAATTCCAAGGCGTCGGGCGGCGCATGCAGCGCTACGGCGAGATCGCGTTGCCCTCGGGCGGTTCGTTCACGCTCATCGACGACTATGGTCATCACCCGGTCGAGATGCGGGCGACGCTGGCTGCGGTGCGTGGCGCTTTTCCCGGCAAGCGTCTGGTGCTGGCCTTCCAGCCGCACCGCTACACGCGCACGCGCGACCTGTTCGAGGATTTCGTGCATGTGCTGGGCGGGGTGGATGCACTGGTGCTGGCCGAGGTCTATGCCGCAGGCGAAGCGCCCATCGTCGCGGCGGACGGGCGCGGTCTGATGCATGCCCTGCGCGTGGCGGGACAGCACGAAGTGGTGTTCGTCGAGCACATCGCCGACATGCCGCAGGCCATTTTGCAGATGGCGCGCGCCGGTGATGTGGTGCTGACGATGGGGGCGGGCTCCATCGGCACGGTGCCGAACCGGGTGAGGCTGTTGGCGCAAACATGAACATGAGCGAACCGGCACATTTTGACATCGGGGACTTGCGCGGCGAGATGCGCCACGACGAGCCCATGGCGCGCCATGTGAGCTGGCGCGCGGGCGGCGTCGCGCGGCACCTGTATCGCCCGGCCGACCTGGCCGACCTGCAAGCCTTCCTGCGCCGCACACCGGCAACGGAGCCGCTGCTGTTCGTGGGATTGGGTAGCAACCTGCTGGTGCGCGAGGGCGGGTTCCCCGGCACGGTGGTGCAGTTGGTAGGCGCGCTCGCCGAGCTGCGCATGGAGGATGGCCTGATCTACGCGCAGGCCGGCGTGCCGGGCGCGAAGCTGGCGCGTTTTGCCGCCGCGAACCATCTGTGCGGCGCGGAATTTTTCGTCGGCATCCCCGGCACGCTGGGCGGCATGCTGGCGATGAACGCCGGCTGCTACGGCGGCGAGACCTGGCAGCAGGTGGTGCGCGTGCAAGTGCTGACCCGCAGCGGCGAATTGCTGGAGCGTGCACCGCAGGAATATGACATCGCTTACCGCCATGTGGTGTTACGCCAAGCGCATGAAGAGTTTTTCGTCGGCGCATGGTTGAAGTTCGAGCAGGGCGATGTGGAAAAGGCGCGTCAGGAAATCAGGGCGCTGATGGAAAAACGCAGCGCCAGCCAGCCGTTGCAACAGCCGAATTGCGGTTCGGTCTTCCGCAATCCGGAAGGCGGCCATGCGGCCAGGCTGATTGAGCGCTGCGGCCTGAAGGGGCGGCAAATCGGCGGTGCCCAAGTGTCTGAAAAGCACGCCAATTTCATCGTCAACGTGGGCGGCGCAACGGCGACCGACATTGAAAACCTGATTGGTGCAGTGCAAGCCACGGTGTTGCAGCAGACGGGCATCGAGCTGCATCCGGAAGTGCGGATCGTTGGGGAAAGGGTGAAGTGAAAAAATTCGGAAAAGTTGCGGTGCTGATGGGCGGGAATTCGGCCGAGCGCGAGGTGTCGCTGAAGAGCGGGGCGGCGGTGCTGGCCGCATTGCAGCAGAGCGGGGTGGATGCGCACGCCTTCGATCCGGCCGAGCGCGACCTGCACATTCTGCTGGAACAGAAATTTGACCGCGTGTTCATCGCACTGCACGGGCGCTACGGCGAAGACGGCACGGTGCAGGGCGCGCTCGAACTGATGGGCATTCCCTATACCGGCAGCGGGGTGATGGCCTCCGCCATCGCCATGGACAAATGGCGCAGCAAGATGATCTGGCAGGCGGCCGGCTTGCCGATTCCGGAATACGAGGCGCTGACCGCGCCGACCGACTGGGTGGCGCTGGCCGACCATCTCGACCTGCCGTTGTTCGTGAAACCGGCGAACGAAGGTTCCAGTGTGGGCATCAGCAAGGTGCGCACGGTGGCGGAATTGCCCGCCGCCTATGCCGAGTCGGCCCGGCACGACAAGGTGGTGCTCGCCGAAAGCAGCGTCAGCGGCGGCGAATACACGGTGGCCATTCTCGGCGGACACGCGCTGCCGGTCATCAAGATCGAACCGGCCAATGAGTTCTACGACTACGAGGCGAAATATCTGCGCGACGACACGCGCTACCTGTGCCCGTGCGGTTTGAGTGCGGCAGACGAAGCCGCGATGCAACACATGGCATTGCAGGCATTCGCCCTGATCGGCGGCAGCGGCTGGGGGCGGGTGGATTTTCTGCGCGGCGCAGACGACGGCAAGGCCTATGTGCTGGAGGCGAATACCTCGCCGGGCATGACCGACCACAGCCTGGTGCCGATGGCGGCGCGCCAGGCGGGGATCGGTTTCGGCCAATTGGTGCTGCGGGTGCTGGAGGCTGCACATGTGGGCTGATGCGACACGGTTGCGCGCGTTGACCCGGCTGTTGCTGGGGGCGACGGTGCTGTGGCTGGTGTGGGGCGGCGTGCGTTACACCCTGCACCTGCCCGCCTTCGCCTTGCGCGCGGTCGAGTTGACAGCTACCCCGGAACATCTCGACGCGGTGCAGTTGCGCGCCGCCGTGGCCGGGGTGCAGGGAAATTTCTTCACCGTCGATCTGCAGCGCACGCGGCAGTCGCTCGAACAGTTGCCCTGGGTGCGCCGGGCCAGCGTGCGGCGCAAGTTCCCTTGGGCGTTGCAGGTGGAGCTGGAAGAGCATGTCGCGCTGGCGCGCTGGAATCAGCATGACCTGGTGAATACCCACGGCGAGGTCTTCCATGCGGAAACCGATGAGCGGCTGCCCGCCTTCCTCGGTGAAGCGCGCAACGCCCGCCAGGTGGCGGAGATGTATGCCGAGATGAATCGCCAGTTGCGGCCGCTGCGGAGAACGGTCGAGCGCATCGTGCTGTCGCCGCGCATGGCCTGGCAGATCGAGCTGGATGACGGACTGCAGCTGGCGCTGGGGCGGGAGGCAGTAGGCGAACGGCTGGCACGGTTCGTCAGGGTGTATCCCTCCAGTGCGGCGGCGCTGCCGGGCGTGCGGCGGGTGGACCTGCGCTATCGCGACGGTTTTGCGGTAGCCGGGGATGCGGCGTGAGTTTTTGGAGAGTCTGGGAATGAGCAAAGAAAGCAAGAATCTGATCGTCGGACTGGATATCGGCACCTCGAAGATCGCGTGCATCGTGGCCGAGGTGACGGCGGAAGGCACGCTGGAGGTGGTCGGCGCCGGCATGCACCAGTCATCGGGCATGAAAAAAGGCATGGTGGTGAACATCGACGCCACGGTCGGGGCCATCCAGCAGGCGCTGCAGGAAGCCGAGCTGATGGCGGACTGCAAGATCCGCGAGGTCTATACCGGCATCGCGGGCGGGCATATCCGCAGCTCGAACGCGCACGGCATGATCAAGATCAAGGACAAGGAGGTCGCACAGACTGACGTGGTGCGCGCGATCGAGACCGCCAGTTCGATCAGTCTGCCGGGCGACCAGCAGATCCTGCATATCCTGGAACAGGAATTCAGCATCGACGGGCAGGAGGGCATCAAGAAACCGCTGGGCATGAGCGGCCTGCGCCTGGAAGTGGAGATCCATATCGTGACCGGCGCGGTGTCGGCGGTGCAGAACATCCTGAAATGCATCCACCGCTGCGGCCTGGAAGTGAACGACATGATCCTGCAACCGCTGGCATCGAGCAAAGCGGTGCTGGCCGAAGACGAAAAAGAGCTGGGGGTGTGCCTGATCGATATCGGCGGGGGCACCACCGATGTGGCGATCTTTACCAACGGCGCGATCCGCCACACGGCGGTGATCCCGATCGCGGGCGACCAGATTACCAACGATATCGCGATGGCGTTGCGCACACCGACCAAGGATGCCGAGGACATCAAGATCAAATATGGCTGCGCCCTGCGCCAGCTCGCGACGGACGCGCCGATCGAGGTGCCCGGGGTGGGCGAGCGCAGCGCGCGCATGTTGTCGCGGCAGACGCTGGCGGAAGTGATCGAGCCGCGGGTGGAGGAACTGTATTCGCTGGTGCAGACCGAGTTGCGCCGCAGCGGGCTGGAAGAGGTGTTGTCGTCCGGCATCGTCATCACCGGCGGCAGCGCGGCCCTGCAGGGCATGGTCGAGCTGGGGGAAGAGATTTTCCATCTGCCGGTGCGCCTGGGATTGCCGCGCAATATCGGCGGATTGTCGGCGGTCGTGAAGACGCCGCGCTATGCAACCGGTGTCGGTTTGCTGCTGTACGGCCTGGAACAACGGCAGCGCAATGAGGTGGCCCGGGTGGGGGCGGGATCGTTCAAGGAGGTGCTGGAAAAGATGGCGGCGTGGTTCAAGGGGAATTTTTAGCGGGCGTGGCAGGACTGTTTTTGGTTTTCTTATATATTTTTTGATATCAACCCAAGGAGAAAAATGATGGCTTTCGAACTGTTGGATGCACAACCGCAAGGCGCGGTGATTAAGGTGGTGGGGGTGGGCGGCTGCGGCGGCAATGCCATCGATCACATGATCGAGCAGGGCGTGCAGGGGGTCGAGTTCATCACCATCAATACCGATGCGCAGGCATTGAAACGCAGCAAGGCCAGGGTGCAGTTGCAAATCGGCGCCAACCTGACCAAGGGGCTGGGGGCCGGTGCCAAGCCGCAGGTCGGACAGGCGGCGGCGGAGGAAGACCGTGAGCGCATCGCCGAAATCATCGGCGGCGCGAACATGGTATTCATCACGGCCGGGATGGGCGGCGGGACCGGCACCGGCGCCGCGCCGATCGTGGCGCAGGTCGCCAAGGAAATGGGCATCCTCACCGTGGCCGTGGTGACCAAGCCTTTCCTGTTCGAGGGCAAGCGCATGTCGCTGGCACTGGCGGGCATCGAGGAGCTGGCCGCCTATGTCGATTCGCTCATCATCGTGCCGAATGCCAAGCTGATGGAAGTGCTGGGCGGCAAGACCACGCTGCCGGAAGCGTTCAAGGCGGCGAACGGCGTGTTGCAGGGCGCAGTGGCGGGCATCGCCGAAGTGATCAACGTGCCCGGCATGGTCAACGTGGACTTTGCCGACGTGTGCACCCTGATGTCGGAGAACGGTATGGCGATGATGGGCGCGGCTTCCGCCGCCGGCGAAGGCCGGGCGCAGCGTGCTGCCGAACAGGCCATCGCCAGTCCGCTGCTGGAGGACGTCGATCTGTCCGGCGCGCGCGGCGTGCTGGTGAATATCACGTCGAGCAGCAACATCACGCTGGAAGAGTTCCACGAAGTGATGAACTGCTTCCAGTTCGCTGCCGCCGAGGCAACGGTGATCGTCGGTTCCGTGTTCGACGAGAACATGGGCGACGAGCTGCGCGTGACCATCGTGGCCACCGGTCTTGGATCGCTGCGCAAACCGCAGGCCAGGCCGGTGCTGGTGCCGCAGGCCCAATTGCGCACCGGGACGCATGATGCGCCGCTGGTTGATTTCAATGCGCTGGAAACCCCTTCGGTGTGGCGCTCCGGCCGCAACCGCGAGACGGTGGAGGCGATGAAACAATCCGGGGTGGAGGCGCTGGATATCCCGTCGTTCCTGCGCAAGCAAGCCGACTGATCGCGCCGTGCCGATGCGGCCGCACGACGGGGATAGGTGCGCCCGTGCTAAACTTCGCCCATAAACAGCAAGGTAAGCGCATGGTCAGACAACGCACATTGAAGACAACGGTCGAGGCGACAGGCGTCGGTCTGCACACCGGGGAGAAGGTCTATCTGACCTTGCGCCCGGCAGCGGTGGATACCGGCATCGTGTTTCGCCGCGTCGATCTGCCGCAGCCGGTGGATATCCATGCCCGCGCCGTGGCGGTGAACGACACGCGTTTGTCCACCTGTCTGGAGGAGAACGGAGCGCGCGTGGCGACGGTCGAGCATCTGATGTCCGCCCTGTCCGGCCTGGGCATCGACAATGCGATTGTCGAGTTGACCAGCCCGGAACTGCCGATCATGGACGGCAGCGCGGGGACATTCATCTTCCTGTTGCAATCGGCCGGGATCGTCGAGCAGGAGGCGGCCAAGAAATTCATCCGCATCAAGAAAACCATCGAACTGAAGGACGGCGACAAGTGGGTGCGCTTCGAGCCCTACAATGGCTACCGCCTGAATTTCACCATCGATTTTGCGCACCCGGTGTTTGCCGATACCAAGCAGCAGGTGAGAGTCGATCTGGGTGAACAATCCTATATCAAGGAAGTCAGCCGCGCCCGCACCTTCGGTTTCATGCAGGAGGTCGAATACATGCGCTCGCAGGGGCTGGCGCTGGGCGGCAATCTGGACAACGCCGTCGTGATGGACGAGTACCGTGTCATCAATCCGGACGGGTTGCGGTTCGAGGATGAATTCGTCAAGCACAAGGTGCTGGACGCCATCGGCGACCTTTATTTGCTCGGGCACCCGTTGATCGGGGCTTTTTCCGGGCACAAGTCCGGCCATGCCCTGAACAATGCCCTGTGCCGGGCCTTGCTGGCGGACGAACAGGCATGGGAATTCGTCACCTTCGACAAACCGGAAGAGGCGCCGAATTTCCTGCGCCTGCAATTGCAACCGCAAGCAGTCTGATCGTCATGCTGATTCGCTTGATTCTGCTGCTGTCGGCGCTATTCATCTTGGCGGCGGTGGGGGCCTACCTTTTTTCGCGCGACGCGCGTTATCTGGCATGGGCGGTGCAAGTCGCTCAATTCGTAGTGTTCCTGCTCCTGGTGTTCGGGGTGCTATTCCTGCTGGAACGCTATGGACTGGTGGCGTGGCGCGTCTTTGGCTGACAGCCGGCCGGCTATGTCGCCCGCTTGACCATGCGCTGCAGCGATAACTTGAGCGGGTCGCCGTCCTTCAGTTGACGGGTAAAATCTTCAAGCGTTTGCCGGCCTTGTTTGCCGAGCGTTCTCGGGCGGGTAGGGCCGGGTGGAGGGACATTGCTGGCTTGCACTCGAATCTGAATTCCAGTAACCTCGCATCCCCTTGTTAGAAATGAGGAAATTAGCTGGGGGACAAGCTGGCGCAGTTTTCCCGCTACCGCGCCATTGTCTGCTGCCAGCGTCAACCGGCCTTCGGCGTAGTGAGCGACGCGGCAGGAACGACCCAGTGAAGCCGGGACGAGTGCCTGGAAATGGCGCTGCAACACGGAGACTTGCCCGACCGTCCGGGCAAGCGCATGCAGATTCGGATTCGCGTCGATAAAGGCGTTCAGACGATGTGGCACAGGATCAGGGGTGTCTCGTAAAGGGGTATGGCATGAATATTATTCTGGTTTCCAACCATTTTGCAAAAGCGCGCAGTGTGACATTGACCCGCACGCATCTTCTGCTTGCCGGGTCGGTGCTGGCCGCCTTGTTCGTTGCGGCCGTCCTGCTGGCGCAGTATGCCATTGTGCGCTTCCAACCCGGGGCCATCAGTGATGAATTGCGCACCTGGCTGGCCAGCGCGCAGGCGGAAGAACAGCGCAAGCAGGAACTTTATCTGCGCCAGAGCCTGGATGCCATGGCGGCACGGCTCGGCCAGATGCAAGCGCAGTTGCAGCGTCTGGACGGCCTGGGGGCGCGTCTCGCCAAGATGAGCGGTATGAAGCCGAACGAGTTTTCCTTTGACCTCGCACCCGCGCGCGGCGGCCCTTATCTGCCGGCCCCGCCGCAACAGGAGTTGTCGATGGAGTCGCTGGACCGGCAACTGGAAGACCTGAGCCTGTTGCTGGGGGATCGCAGCGACAAGCTGGTTGCCCTGGAGACCTTGTTGCAACAGGACAGACTGGACAAGCGGATGCTGCCTTCGGTGGCGCCGGTCAAATCCAGCTGGTATTCATCCAACTTCGGCTGGCGGCTGGATCCGTTCACCGGCAAGAATGCCCTGCACGAGGGCGTCGATTACATGGTGCCGGAAGGTACGCCGATATACGCCTCCGCCGGCGGGGTGGTGGTGTTTGCGGGCCCGCACCCTCAATATGGTAATATGGTCGAGATCGATCATGGCAACCAGATCACGACCCGTTACGCGCACGCTTCCAAAGTACTGGTACAGGTTGGCGAGGTGGTGCGGCGCGGACACGAAATCGCCCGGGTGGGTAGCACCGGCCGTTCCACCGGCAATCATTTGCATTTTGAGGTGCGTTATCAGGGGAAGGCACAAAGTCCCGTGCGTTTCCTGCAAAAAGCAGCCGGTTGAGCGCCTTGATTTTGCGCGAGGGTGAGGTGAGCGCCTCACCCTTTTTATTTGTTTGTAACATCAGCCACAGAAAATGACAGCATGATTTCCAGATTGTTAAAGTCCGTATTCGGCAGCCGCAACGACCGTCTGCTCAAACAATATCGGCAGACTGTTACCCGCATCAACACGCTTGAGCCCGCAATTGCCGCGCTTTCCGATGAGGCTTTGCAGGCCAAGACGGCGGAATTCAGGGCGCGCCTGCAGCAGGGCGAGTCGCTCAAGGATTTGTTGCCGGAAGCCTTCGCGGTGGTGCGTGAAGGTAGCCGCCGCGTGCTGCAGATGCGGCATTTCGATGTGCAACTCATCGGCGGCATGGTGCTGCACTATGGCAAGATCGCCGAAATGCGCACCGGCGAAGGCAAGACCCTGATGGCGACACTGCCCGCCTATCTGAACGCGCTGTCGGGCAAGGGCGTGCACGTGGTGACGGTGAACGACTATCTGGCGGCACGGGATGCCGAATGGATGGGGCGCCTGTATCGGTTCCTCGGCCTCTCGGTCGGCGTCATCCTGACCAACATGCCGCAGGCTGAAAAACAGGCCGCCTATGCCGCCGACATCACTTACGGCACCAACAATGAATTCGGTTTCGACTATCTGCGCGACAACATGGCCGCCAGCGCGGAAGAACGTTTCCAGCGGACCCTGAATTTTGCCATCGTGGACGAAGTGGACTCGATCCTGATCGATGAAGCGCGCACGCCATTGATCATTTCCGGCCAGGCCGAAGACAATGTCGATATCTATGTGCGGATCGATGTGCTGGCGCCGCAGCTCAGCCGGCAGGCGACCGAGGAGGCTCCCGGCGACTACAGCGTGGATGAAAAGAACCACCAGATCCTGTTGAGCGAAGCCGGCCACGAACATGCCGAACAGTTGCTGGCACAGGCGGGATTGTTGCCTGCGGGCGGCAGCCTGTACGACCCGGCGAACATCACCCTGATCCACCACCTGTATGCAGCCCTGCGCGCGCACAACCTGTTCCACCGCGACCAGCATTACGTGGTGCAGAACGGCGAGGTGGTCATCGTGGATGAATTCACCGGGCGCCTGATGGCGGGGCGGCGCTGGTCGGACGGGTTGCACCAGGCGGTCGAGGCGAAGGAGGGCGTCACCATCCAGAAGGAGAACCAGACCCTGGCCTCGATCACGTTCCAGAACTATTTCCGCATGTACGAAAAGTTGTCGGGCATGACCGGCACGGCTGATACCGAAGCGTACGAATTCCAGTCCATCTACGGCCTGGAGACGGTGATCGTGCCGCCGAACCGGCCCACAATCCGCGCCGACCTGATGGACAAGGTGTATCTCTCGGCACGGGAAAAATACACGGCGGTGATCGTCGACATCCGCGATTGCCACGAACGCGGCCAGCCCGTGCTGGTCGGGACGACCTCGATCGAGACTTCCGAGCTGCTCTCCGCGATGCTGGACAAGGCCCAATTGCCGCATCAGGTGCTGAACGCGAAGCAGCATGCGCGCGAGGCCGAGATCGTGGCGCAGGCAGGCCGTCCCGGCATGATCACCATCGCCACCAACATGGCGGGACGCGGCACCGACATCGTGCTGGGCGGCAACGTGGAGAAGTCGATCGAGCTGGTGCGCATGGACGAAAGTCTGGATGCGGCGGCCCGCGAGCAGCGCATTGCCGCATTGCGCGCCGAATGGCAGCCGGTGCACCAGCAGGTCATCGCCAGCGGCGGCCTGCACATCATCGGTACCGAGCGCCACGAATCGCGCCGCGTGGACAACCAGTTGCGCGGCCGTTCCGGACGCCAGGGCGATCCCGGTTCCAGCCGTTTCTACCTGTCGCTGGAAGACCCCCTGTTGCGCATCTTCGCTTCGGATCGCGTGGCGGCGATCATGAACCGCTTCAAGTTGCCGGAGGGGGAAGCGATCGAGCACAGCTGGGTCACGCGCGCGATCGAGAACGCGCAACGCAAGGTCGAGGCGCGCAACTTCGACATGCGCAAACAGATCCTCGAATACGACGATGTCGCCAACGACCAGCGCAAAGTCATCTACCAGCAGCGCGCCGAGCTGCTCGAAAGCAAGGACATCAGCGACACCATCAGCGCGATGCGCGACAGCGTGCTGCTCGACCTGGTGAACCAGCATTTCCCGCCGGACAGCATGGAGGAACAGTGGGATGTGGCGGGGCTGGAGAAGGCGCTTGCGGCCGAGTTCCAGTTGCAGTTGCCGGTAGCGCAATGGCTGGAGCAGGACAAGCAACTCGATCCGACCGGACTGTTCCGGCGCATCGCCGATAGCGCCGGGCAGCAGTATCAGGAAAAAGTGTCACAGGTGAGCCCCGAGCTGATGCACGGTTACGAGCGGATCGTCATGCTGCAAAGTCTGGACCAGCACTGGCGCGAGCACCTGGCGGCGCTCGATCATTTGCGCCAGGGCATCCACTTGCGCGGCTATGCGCAAAAGAATCCGAAGCAGGAATACAAGCGCGAGGCGTTCGAATTGTTCGCCGCCATGCTGGACGCGATCAAGCGCGATGTGGTGCAGACCCTGCTCAATGTGCAGATTCGCAGCGAGCAGGCGGTACAGGAAGCGGAGGTGTCCCACGCCCCCGAAAATGTGCAGTATCATCACGCCGATTACGACGAGGCGCTGGGACAGAACGAACCTGCCGCAGCCGAACACGGCAAGCCTTTTGTGCGCACCGGGGAGAAAGTCGGGCGCAATGATCCGTGTCCGTGCGGATCGGGCAAGAAATACAAGCAATGCCACGGGAAATTGAACTGATTCATCAACCTGACGGGAGAACGCAATGCCGACCGATGATCTGATTTTGCAAACCCTGCACAACTCCACCCTGACCGAAGAGTTGCGCGATGCCGAAGTTGAAACGTTCGGCCAGTTGTTCGAGGTCAGCGAATACAAGGCGGGACAAAGTCTGCTGCGCCCGGGAGAAGAGCGGCTGAAGAATTCCCTCATCGTGCTCGCCGCCGGTGAAGTCGAGGCGACCGCAACGATAGGTGGCGAACAGGCAACCTTGCATCTGCTGCAGCCGGGCGACCTGGCCGGCATCATCACCTTCGTCGGCGGCAACGTGTCGCAGATCAGCGCCACAGTGACGGCCAAGACCGATTGCAAGGTGCTGGTGCTGGATCGCTGCAAATTCGAATCGTTGCTGAACTCGCAGCCGGCCATCGTCTATTACGTGATGCGCGGCATCGTGCGCCACGTGCACGGCATCGTGCGCCGCATGAATGCGCAATCGGTGGAAATGAGCAATTACATCTACAAAACCGGCGGACGTTTCTGAACATGCCGGTCAATCTGTTTGCGCCCGTAGCGGCACAACTGTTGCCCGTTGCGGGCGTTTCTTTGGGAATCGCGCAGGCTGGCATCAAATACGCCGGGCGCAAGGATCTGCTGGTCATCAAGCTGGATGAGGGCGCCACGGTGGCGGGCGTGTTCACCACCAACCGTTTTTGCGCGGCACCGGTAACCCTGGCCAAGGAATTTCTCGCGGCGGGCAAAGGCATACGCGCGCTGGTGGTGAACACCGGCAACGCCAACGCCGGCACCGGAGAACAAGGTCTGGCCGCCGCGCGCGACACCTGCACCGCGCTGGCGCGGCTGCTGGGTTGTGCGCCGGAACAGGTGCTGCCTTATTCCACCGGCGTCATCATGGAGCCGCTGCCGCTGGACAAGATCGTCGCCGGTTTGCCGCAAGCCATTGCCAACCTGAAAGCCGACAACTGGTTCGACGCCGCGCACGCCATCATGACCACCGACATCGTCGCCAAAGCGGTGTGCAAGCAGGTGCAGATCGGCGGCAAGACCGTTACCGTCACCGGCATTGCGAAAGGCTCCGGCATGATCCATCCCAACATGGCGACCATGCTGGGCTACATCGCCACCGATGCCGCCATCGCGCAACCGCTGTTGCAGCAGATGGTGAGCGAAGCCGCAAACAAATCCTTCAACTGCATCACCGTGGATGGCGACACTTCCACCAACGACGCGCTGATGCTGATCGCCAGCGGCAAGAGCAGCGTGACGATCGATGCCGCCAACCGCACCGCGCTGCAGGCCGTCATCACCGAAGTCGCCACCGTGCTGGCGCAAGCCATCGTGCGCGACGGCGAAGGCGCGACCAAGTTCATCACCCTCAAGATCGAAGGCGGCAGAGACGAAGCCGAGTGCAAGAAGATCGGCTACGCCATCGCCCATTCGCCGCTGGTCAAGACCGCGTTCTTTGCCTCCGATCCCAACCTCGGGCGCATCCTCGCCGCCATCGGCTATGCCGGCGTGGCCGATCTCGATGTCGAAAAACTCAAGCTGTATCTGGATGAGGTGCTGGTCGCCGAAAACGGCGGGCGGGCTGCGAGCTACCGCGAAGAAGACGGTCAGCGCGTGATGCAACAGAGCGACATCACCATCCGTGTGGTGCTGAACCGCGGCGCGGCGAATGCGACGTTGTGGACTTGCGACTTCTCGTACGACTACGTGAAGATCAACGCGAGTTACCGCAGCTAGTTCCTTACGCAATGAAAGCCCGCCGATTGGCGGGTTTTTTACATCCCGTAGAGGCAATCCAGGCATGTTCGAACAAACCTTCAAAAACATCGACGACGTCCTGCGCAAAGAAGCCGGCTGCGCCAGCGAACTCGACTACACCGAACAATCCTCCTGGCTGCTGTTCCTCAAATACCTCGACGCACTCGAAGCGAGCCGCGCGATGGAGGCCGAGCTGGAAGGCCGCAAATACACCTGGCTGCTCGACAAGCCTTATCGCTGGGAAACCTGGGCTGCACCCAAAGGCAAAGACGGCAAGATCGACCACAACGCCGCCATGACTGGCGACGACCTGCGCGACTTTGTGAATCAGCAACTGTTCCCCTACCTGCACCGCTTCAAGGAAAAAGCCGACAACGCCAAAACGCTGGAATACAAGATCGGCGAAATCTTCGGCGAGATCAAAAACAGAATTCAAAGCGGCTACAACCTGCGCGACATCATCGACCACATCGACGAACTGCGCTTCGGCTCGCAAGTAGAAAAGCACGAACTCTCGCACCTGTACGAAGCCAAGATCAAAAACATGGGCAACGCCGGGCGCAACGGCGGCGAGTACTACACCCCGCGCCCGCTCATTCGCGCCATGGTGCAAGTGGTCAACCCCAAGATCGGCGAAACCATCTACGACGGCGCCTGCGGCAGCGCAGGCTTTTTATGCGAAGCGTTCGATTATCTGCGCGCCAAGTCGCACCTCACCACGCGCGACCTCAAGACCCTGCAAGAAGGCACCTTCTACGGCATCGAAAAGAAAAGCCTCGCCTACGTCATCGCGATCATGAACATGATCCTGCACGGCATCGAAGCGCCCAACATCGCCCACGCCAACACCTTGGCGCTCAACCTCGCCGACGTGCAGGACAAAGACCGTTTCGACATCGTCCTCGCCAACCCGCCCTTCGGCGGCAAGGAACGCAAGGAAGTGCAGCAGAACTTCCCCATCAAGACCGGCGAAACCGCCTTCCTGTTCTTGCAGCACTTCATCAAGTTTTTGAAAGCGGGCGGACGCGGCGCGGTGGTCATCAAGAACACTTTCTTGAGCAACACCGACAACGCCTCGGTGAGCCTGCGCAAACACCTGCTCGAAAGCTGCAACCTGCACACCGTGCTCGATTGCCCCGGCGGAACTTTTCAAGGCGCGGGCGTGAAGACCGTCGTGCTGTTCTTCGAGAAGCCTGCCCTGAGCCGTGTCGAAGGGGGCGCGGCAACTAAAAAAATCTGGTACTACCAGCTCGATCCCGGCCGCAACCTGGGCAAGACCAACCCGCTCAATGATGCCGATCTTGCCGAATTCATTGAGTTGCAGAAGACCTTTGCCGATTCGCCCAATAGCTGGAGCGTGGATGCGACGACCTTCGACCCCACGACCTTCGACCTGTCGGTGAAGAACCCGAACGGCAATGAGGCCGTGGTGCATCGCAGTCCACAGGACATCATGGAAGAGATCGCCGCGCTGGATGAGCAGAGCGCACAGGTATTGGGTAATATTCGAGCCTTGTTGTAAGGGAGAAAACCATGCAGGACATCCGCTGGAAACAAAGATTCGATAACTATCTCAGGGCATACCAGACCCTCGTTGAGGCATCAGAGTTGGCTGAGGAGCGCGAATTATCCAATCTGGAGCAACAAGGCTTGATTCAAAGCTTCGAGTTTACGCATGAGCTGGCATGGAACGTACTAAAGGATTATCTGGAAAACAAAGGCATCACCAATATCATCGGCTCAAGAGATACTACTCGGGAAGCCTTCAAGAATGGGCTGATCTCAGACGGCGAGACTTGGATGGATATGATCAAGGCGCGCAATCAAACTACGCATACCTACAACCCGGCTATTGCCGATGATGTTGCAGAAGATATTCTGCAACGGTTTTATTTTGCTTTTGAAGAGATGGCCAAGAAATTCACCGCACTGAGCGAGCAGCAAGAAGATTTATGAAATATGGCTTGTCCGAAGCAACAGTAGAAAAAATCAGCAGTGTTTTCGCGCGCTTCCCGCAAGTCGAAAAGGCTGTGCTGTTCGGTTCCCGCGCCAAGGGTAATTACAAGACCGGATCGGATATAGACCTGACGCTCTATGGTGAACAGCTTACGTCCAGGCTGTGCGCGACGATAGCGTCCGAACTGGATGACCTGCTCCTGCCCTACACCATAGACCTTTCCGTCTTCGATGAACTTAACAACACCAAGCTGAGCGAACATATCGAGCGTGTGGGAGTGGTGTTTTATCAGCGGGACAGTGGGGCGCCACGATGAAGGCGGGGTGGCAGACCAAGACGCTTGGCGACGTATGCGAGTTCCAGCGTGGTCTCACCTATGCCAAAGGTGACGAGGTCGATGTGTCAGACAACATCGTTTTGCGCGCGATGAATATTGATCTCGCAACCAACCTTCTCGATTTCTCTGAACTGAAATACATCAGCGATGAAATCGCCATACCGGAAAACAAAAAAGTAAAAGCTGGCTCGCTGATGATTTGCACCGCCAGCGGAAGCAAATTGCATCTCGGAAAGGTTGCCTACATCGACGGTGACTACGGATATGCGTTTGGTGGCTTCATGGGAATGGTCACACCAAAGCATGAGTTGCACCCGAAATTTCTATTTCACCTGATGACTTCACCAGACTACAAGGACTTCATCGCTACTTTATCGGATGGCGCAAACATCAATAATTTGAAGTTCGATGACTTAAGGAAATTCGTAGTTCCATTGCCGCCGCTTCCCGAACAGCAGCGCATCGTTGCAATTCTCGACGAAGCGTTTGACGGCATCGCTGTCGCCCGCGCCAACGCCGAACAGAACCTGCAAAACGCCCGCGCCCTGTTCGAAAGCCACCTGCAATCCGTCTTTACCCAGCGCGGCGAGGGGTGGGAGGAGAAACCCTTTGAAGAGTTGATCGAAAGCAACGTAATTGGTCTTACCAAGAACAGTCGCGAGCAAGGCGAAGACAAGGCTTATCCTTATGTGAAGATGAACAACATCACACGCGATAATCGTTTTGATTTCTCCAGTTTCACATGCGTTGATGCAACAGGTGAAGAGGTGAGCAAATTTTCTCTTCGAGATGGTGACTTCCTCTTCAATACGCGGAATAGCTACGAATTGGTTGGCAAGTCCTGCATTTACGAATCAGATTCGGACGACCTTGTCCTGTTTAACAACAACATCATGCGAGTGAGATTTAAGGGTGGTGTTGATGCACGGTTTGTTTTGCTTGCGTTCTCGTCAAAAGCTGTCGCTGATGAACTGAATTCATTGAAGAGTGGCACGACGAATGTTTCGGCAATTTATTTCAAAGACCTAAAGTCGCTACCGATTTCAATTCCACCAATCGAGGCGCAAAAAGCAATCTCTGCCCAATTGAAATTACTCGCTATCGAAACCCAACACCTCGAATCCCTCTACCAGTGCAAGCTCGCCGCCCTGGACGAGCTGAAAAAGTCGCTGCTGCATCAGGCGTTCAGCGGGATGCTTTAATGCGCGGCTCCCCGTACAATTCTGCAATTCCTGCCTAGCCGGAGAGTCGCCATGAACGCCCAGCGCATCGCCAACCATCACCACACGACCTTTGAGGGGGCCCGTAAAGAACTTTGGCGTGTCGTGCAGAACCATTTTGCTGATGTCAGCAAAATGGTCTGGATTGGAGGTTGCTGATGGGCGAAATCAGCATCTACCAAACCGAGAGCGGCAGTGTCGAGGTCCGTCTTGAGAAGGACACGATTTGGCTGTCGCAAGAGCAAATGGCAGCTCTGTTTGATGTGCAAAAGGCGGCGGTTTCCAAACATCTGAAAAATATCTATTCCAGCGGTGAGCTGGAGCGACCGGCAACCGTTTCCAAAATAGAAACAGTTCAACAGGAGGGGGCGCGCCGAGTATCCCGCCAGATTGAGCATTTCAATCTGGATGCGGTAATTTCTGTCGGGTATCGGGTGAACTCTGCGCGTGCCACGCGCTTCCGTCAGTGGGCGACCAAAGTGCTGCGCGAACATCTCACCCAAGGCTATACGCTGAACCGCCAGCGCTTCGAGGCCAATGCGCGCGAGCTGGAAGCGGCGCTGCAATTGGTGCGCAAGGCGGCGCAAAGCCCTGAGTTGCGCGGCGACGAGGGGCGCGGGCTGGTGGATGTGGTGACGCGCTATGCCCAGACTTTTTTGCTGTTACAACGCTACGACGAGGGCTTGCTGGCTGAACCTCAGACGGTTGCAGGTGGAAAACTGCACACGTTGGATGAGGCGCGTATTGCTTTGGCTGGGCTGAAGGCCGATCTGATCTCGCGTGGCGAGGCAACGGTACTTTTCGCGCAAGAACGTGGCGATGGTTTGGGTGCGTTGCTCGGCAATCTGGATCAATCGGTGTTTGGCGAGCCGGCTTATCCCAGCATTGAGGCGAAGGCCGCGCACTTGCTGTATTTCGTCATCAAGAATCATCCGTTCTCGGACGGTAACAAGCGTAGCGCCGCCTTCCTGTTCGTCGATTTTCTGAACCGCAATGGCCGCCTGCTGGATGAGGCGGGTAATCCGGTGATCAATGACATTGGCCTGGCCGCGCTGGCGTTGCTGGTGGCGGAATCCGACCCTGCGCAGAAAGAGACGATGATCCGTCTCATCATGAATATGCTGGCGGGTTGAGAATGAACGAAGCCGATAACGAAATGCCGCAGTCATCCTTTCTTCTGTACCAGACAGAGGATGGCCGCACGCGCATTCAGTGCCGGTTCGAGAATGAAACGCTGTGGCTGACGCAAGCGCAGATCGCGGAGCTTTTCCAGACCACGCCGCAAAACGTAACGCTGCATCTGAAATCCCTCTACGCGGAAGGCGAGTTGTCGGAAGCGGCAACTTGTAAGGAGTACTTACAAGTTCGACAGGAAGGTGCGCGCGGGGTCGCGCGAAAGCTCCGTCATTACCAGTTGGAAGCCATTCTCGCCGTGGGCTACCGGGTGCGCGGCCATCGCGGCACGCAGTTCCGCCAGTGGGCGACGGCGCGTCTTTCCGAGTATCTGGTGAAGGGTTTCACCATGGACGACGAGCGGCTGAAGAATCCGCCGGGTACGGGGCAGACGGATTATTTCGACGAGTTGCTGGAGCGCATCCGCGACATCCGTTCGTCCGAGCGCCGCTTCTACCAGAAGGTGCTGGATATTTACGCGACCAGCGTGGACTACACGCCGAATGCGGAGCTGTCACAGCAATTCTTTGCGGCGGTGCAGAACAAGATGCATTGGGCGGCGCACGGGCATACGGCGGCGGAGATCATTCACGAGCGTGCGGATGCGAGCCAGCCTTTCATGGGGTTGCAAACGACACGTCCCGGCGGTGTGGTGCGCAAGGATGATGTGTCGGTTGCGAAGAATTATCTGACGGAAACCGAGTTGAATACGCTGAACCGCATCGTCAATCTGTATATCGAATTTGCCGAGTTGCAGGCTTTGGAACGCAAGCCGATGACCATGCGCGACTGGATCACAAAGCTCGACGACTTTCTGCGGATTTCGGGGCGCGAGTTGCTTGAGCACGCGGGCAAGGTTTCGGCCGAAAACGCGAAGGCAAAGGCTGAACTCGAATATGGCCGCTACCGCACGCTGGCCGATGCACTGCCGCGCCGTGTGGATGAGGACTTCGAGCAGGCCGCGCGAACTTTGCCCAAATTGCCGCGAACAAAAAGTCCGAAGAAGGATCGCAAAACGTGAACGAAGCCGAAACCCGCGCCGAACATATCGACCCCGCCTTGCGCGCCGCAGGCTGGGGCGTGGTGGAGGGCAGCCGCGTGATGCGCGAATACCGCATCACCGAGGGGCGCTTGCAGGGGGCGGGGCAACGGTCGAAACCGGAAATTGCGGACTATGTGCTGGTGTATCGCAATCACAAGCTGGCGGTGGTGGAGGCGAAGCGCCGCGATCTGCCCTACACCGAAGGCTTGGCGCAGGCGAAGCAGTACGCGGGCAAGATAGGTGCGCGATTTACCTACGCCACCAACGGGCTGCGCATCTACGGGGTGGATATGCAGAACGGGGTGGAGGGCGATGCGGATGCTTATCCTTCTCCCGAAGAATTATGGAATCGTACCTTCGCCGAGGCAAATGATTGGCGCGAGCGTTTCGCCGCCGTGCCGTTCGAGGACAAAGGCGGACTATGGGGTTCGCGCTACTACCAGGACAGCGCGATCAATGCGGTGCTGGAAGCTGTTGCGGAAAATCAGCAACGCATTCTGTTGACGCTGGCGACGGGCACGGGCAAGACCTTCATCGCGTTTCAGTTGGCGTGGAAGTTGTTCAAGTCGCGCTGGAGCTTGTCTACTTGGAAGACTGGGAATCGCGACGGGGCGCGCCAGCCGCGCATCCTGTTCCTTGCTGACCGCAACATTCTGGCGGATCAGGCGTACAACGCTTTCTCTGCCTTTCCCGAAGATGCGCTGGTGCGCATTGCACCGGATGACATTCGCAAGAAGGGGCGCGTGCCGAAGAACGGCAGCGTGTTCTTTACGATTTTCCAGACGTTCATGAGCGGGCCGCCGAAAGATGGCAAGCCTTCGCCGTACTTCGGCGAATATCCGCCCGACTTTTTCGATTTCATCGTCATCGATGAATGCCACCGTGGCGGCGCGAATGATGAAAGTACCTGGCGCGGCATCCTTGAATATTTCGCGCCTGCGGTGCAGCTTGGCTTGACCGCGACGCCGAAGCGCAAAGACAACGCCGATACCTACGCCTACTTCGGCGAGCCGGTGTATGTGTATTCGCTGAAGGAAGGCATCAACGACGGCTTCCTTACGCCGTTCCGCGTGAAGCAGTACGCTACCACGCTGGACGAGTACCGCTACACCTCGGATGACAATTTGGTCGAGGGCGAGATCGAGGCGGGCAAGCTGTACGAGGAAAAGGATTTCAATCGCAGCATCGAGATCGTGGAGCGCGAACGTTATCGCGTGAAGTTATTCATGGACGCGATCAATCAGCGCGAGAAGAGTTTGGTGTTTTGCGCCAATCAGGCCCATGCGTTGCTGGTGCGCGACCTGATCAACCAATTGAAAACGGAAAGCACCGATCCAAACTATTGCGTGCGGGTGACGGCAAATGATGGCGAGCGTGGCGAACAATATCTGCGCGAGTTTCAAGATAACGAGAAGAGCATTCCAACAGTGCTCACCACGTCACAAAAACTTTCTACCGGCGTGGATGCGCGCAATGTGCGCAACATCGTGCTGATGCGGATGATCAACTCGATGATTGAGTTCAAGCAGATCATCGGGCGCGGCACGCGGCTGTATGACGGCAAGGATTACTTCACGATTTACGATTTTGTGAAGGCGCACCAACTGTTCAACGACAAGGATTGGGATGGCGAGGCGGAGGTGCTCGATGGCGGCGATACGCCATTTACTCCGATTGTCCCGAGAGCGCCAACAGAGGCGAAACAAACCCGCCCCGAATACGAGAGCAAGCCCAAGGTGCGCGTGAAGTTGCGCGACGGAAAAGAACGCACCATCCAGCACATTTCTGTAACGACGTTCTGGGGGCCGGATGGCAAGCCGATCTCGGCGACGGAATTCTTGACGGTGTTGTTCGGTCAGTTGCCGGAGTTCTTCAAGGACGAAGACGAGTTGCGCGCATTGTGGAGTTTGCCGGATACGCGCAAGAAGTTACTGGAAGGGTTGGCTGAAAAAGGTTTTGGCAAAGACCAGCTTGTCGAGATGCAGAAAATCATCGATGCCGAGAAGAGCGACTTGTTCGATGTGTTGGCGCACGTGGCGTTTGCCATGCAGCCGATCACTCGCGAAGCACGTGCCGAGGTGGCGCATCAAGCTGTGCATCAACGCTTCAACGACAAGCAGCAAACCTTCCTCGATTTTGTGCTGGCGCATTACGTGAAAGAAGGCGTGGAAGAATTGGAGCAGGAAAAACTGACCAAGCTGCTACGCCTGAAATATCACGACTCGATTCCCGATGCGGTCAGCGATTTGGGCGGGGATATTGCGGAGATTCGCAATGTGTTCTCCGGTTTTCAACACTATTTATACGACACCCGGGGCACGTGCTGACATGGATAAGCTCGACCAATTCCTCACCCGTGCCGAAGGCTTCCTTTCTCGTCTCGAAACCATTTTCCCTAACGCGCAGTTGCAAGCGCCCGACTGGCAAGCTGCTGCGGCCTTCCGTTGGGATCACCGACAGCGCACGTTGCGTCCCGTTCCGAATTTCCAGCGCATCGCACTTGCTGACTTGCTCGGCATAGACGATCAGAAACAGCGCATCCAGCAAAATACTTTGCAGTTCGTGCGCGGCGGCACGGCCAACAACGTGCTGTTGTCCGGCGCGCGCGGCACGGGCAAGTCGTCACTGGTGAAAGCCTTGCTCAACGAGTATGCCGCGCAGGGGCTGCGCGTGATCCAGATCGACAAACAGGGGCTGATCGACCTGTCGCACATCGTCGGCCTGGTGCAGGGGCGCGCCGAGCGCTTCATCCTGTATTGCGATGACTTGTCCTTCAACACAGACGAGCCGGGCTACCAGGCGCTGAAGGCGGCGCTGGACGGCGATCTGGTGGCCTTTTCCGACAACTTGTTGATCTACGCGACGTCCAATCGCCGCCACCTGATGCCGGACTCCATGCAGGACAATCTCGCCACAAAACATATTGGTGATGAAGTACACCCGGCGGAGAGCGTGGAAGAGAAGGTGTCACTGTCCGAGCGTTTTGGCCTCTGGATTTCGTTCTATCCGTTCACGCAGGATGAGTATCTGGCCGTGGCTGCGCACTGGCTGGCGTATCACGGTTGGCAGCACGGCATGACTGACGAGGTTCGCACGGCGGCGCTGCAATGGGCACTGTCGCGGGGTTCACGCAGCGGCCGAGTGGCTGGGCAATTTGCGCGCGACTGGTGTGGCAAGCATGTCGCAAAATAAGATCGTGCGGGTGGCGGCGGCTGTCTTGCAGCGGCCCGATGGGTCTTTTTTGTTGGCGCAACGTCCTGCCGGCAAGATCTGGGCGGGCTACTGGGAGTTTCCGGGTGGGAAGCTGGAGCAAGGCGAATCTGCACGCGATGCGCTGGTGCGCGAACTGCGCGAGGAACTGGGCATCGAGGTGGTGACGGCCTATCCGTGGCTGACGCGGGTGTTCGCGTATCCCCACGCCACGGTGCAATTGAATTTTTTCCGGGTGACGGCGTGGCGCGGCGCGTTGCATCCGCACGAGGGGCAGCAATTCTCGTGGCAGTTGCCAGGCCAGGTTGCGGTAGCCCCTGTGCTTCCGGCCAACACACCCGTCCTGCGCGCCCTGGAGTTGCCGCAACGGTACGCGATCAGCAATGTCGCCGAACTGGGCGTGGAAGAATTCCTGCGGCGGCTGGAACGTGCCTTGCAGAATGGGCTGCGACTGGTCCAGTTGCGTGAAAAAAATCTGTCGCGCGAGGCGTTGCGTGCGCTGGCCTTGCGCGGGGTGGCTCTGGCGCATGCGGCTGGCGCGCGGGTGTTGCTCAACGGCGATGTCGAATTGGCGCAGGAAGTGGGGGCGGACGGGGTGCAATTGACCTCGACCCAGCTTGCCGAATTAAGTGGGCGTCCCACCGTGGAATGGTGCGGGGCGTCTTGCCACAATGCGCAGGAACTGCGCCGCGCGGAAGCATTGGGTTGCGACTTTGCCTTGCTGAGTCCGGTGCTGGCGACGCAGTCCCATCCGGGGGCGCCGCATCTTGGCTGGGATAACTTTGCGCTCACGACCGCTGGATGCGCCCTCCCGGTGTATGCCCTGGGCGGCCTGCATCAGGGGGATTTGCAGACCGCGTGGCAGCACGGTGCGCATGGCATCGCGCTGCTGCGTCAGGCCTGGGTTTCCTGATCTCCCGCGTCCCGTTCGCGTTGCTCGACGCGATATTCCTCGTTCGCCCACTTGCCGAGGTCGATCATTTTGCAGCGCTCGCAGCAGAACGGACGGAAGCGGTTGGCGGTATCCCATTCATGCAGTTTGCCGCAGGTGGGACAGGTGACGACGAGCGGCTTGTTCATTGCAGGGAGCAGAACACCAGGCTGAAATCGACATCGTGCTCGTACAACGAGGTCTTGGCGGAGAAGTCGGCGGCCACGAAGCGAATGTTCAGCGCATATTTGTTGGCGCTGATCTCGGGGTAGCAGGGCAGCGAACGCGCGAGGGAGACGCTCAACAGTTGCGCCACGCGCCCCCCCTGCATTTGCTGGAAAGTGCCCTGATGGGCGGTGAAGCGGCGCGCGCGCCCGCTTTCGCGCAACAGCTTCAGCAGAATATTGAGGCCGGCCTTGAGCGGCAGCAGCGGGGCCAGCCAGCCGGTCAGGTCGGCGCGCCGTTTGTCTTCCGGCAAGTGTTGCCAGTAGTGGTAGGAAGGCAGGTCGAATTCGCACACGCCGCCGGGGATGACCGCGCGTTGCTTGATGCCCATCAGCCATTCGTTGTCGCGCAGGTGTTGCCCGATTTTGCCGCTGATCTCGAGCAGATTGGCGCTGTCGTTTTCGAGCCTGTTCAGGATCGCATCCAGCACATCCTCGGAGATTTCCGGATTGTTGTGGAATGCATTGAGCGCCTTCTTCTGGCGGTCCAGTTCCTGCAGCAGTTCGGATTTCAGGTCGGCACGGCTGGCCACCTCGAGGATTTCAAACAGCACGTTCAGCGCGGCATGGTGATCGGTGCGATCCGATCGGGCAATGAAACGCTCGATGCGGACGAACAAATCCTCCAGACGCAACAGGGTGCGCACGCGCTCGTTGAGAGGAAATTCGTAGCTGATCACGGCAATCGGGTCGGGCTGGCGGTGGGTTGGGGCTGAAAGATATAGGCAGTGCCGATCATCGTCAATCGCCTTTCACAAAGCCAGCAGGCGCTGGTGCAATTGAACCACTTGCGCCTTCAGGGCGGCGAGATCGCCATCGTTATGGATGATTTCATCCGCCAGGCGCAGGCGCATGCCGCGCTCGATCTGTTGCCCCATGATGCTGCGCACCGCGGCTTCGTCCATACCGCTGCGCGACATCGTGCGGCGCACTTGGTCCTCTTCGGTGCAATCGACGACGACGATGCGCTGCAGCCAGTCGCGGTAGCGCATGCTTTCGAACAGCAAGGGCACAACGACCATGGTGTAGGGTGCAGTCGTTGGCATCAGCGCCTGTGTTTTTGCTTCGGCCAGAATCATCGGGTGCAGAATGTTCTGCAGCCGCATTTTTGCGCCGGGGTCGGAAAAAACCAGTTGCCGCATCCGGTCCCGATCCAGTGCGCCCTCCGGGTCGAGGTAGTTGGCACCGAAAATTTCGCGGATATCGTGCATGGCCTGACCCTTGCGGCCGGTCAGTTGCCGCGAGATTTCATCGGTATCGATAATCCGCGCGCCCAGCTCGCCCAGCCAGTCGGCCACCGTGGTCTTGCCGCTGCCGATGCCGCCGGTCAGTCCGTAATAACGATGCTCCATGTTGTGCCTTTTATTTTTTTCCAGTTGCCCTCGCGCCTGCTAGGGCGCGGCGAGGAGTTGCAGGTAAGACTGGGTGAGTGCCTGCCCCCAGAACAGCGCGATCAAGCCGCCACCGGCGAGATACGGGCCAAAGGGGATCGGGATGTTGCGCCCTCTTTTGGCCAGCACGATGAGCGCGATGCCGACCATGGCGCCGACCAGCGAAGACAGCAGAATCACCAGCGGCAACAGGCTCCAGCCCAGCCAGGCGCCGAGGGCGGCGAGCAGTTTGAAATCGCCGTAGCCCATGCCTTCCTTGCCGGTGACCAGCTTGAACAGCCAGTACACGCTCCACAGCACGAGATAACCGGCAACCGCGCCGATGACTGCATCGCTCAATGAAGCAAACGCGCTGTTGAGATTAAGCAGCAGGCCGAGCCAGAGCAGGGGCAGGGTGATGCTGTCCGGCAGCAATTGCGTGTCGAAGTCGATAACGGTCAGGGCGATCAAGGCCCAGACCAGGAACAGGGCGGCGATGCCGGCAAGGCCGAAGCCGAAATGCCAGGCCGTCAGGGCGCTCAAGATGCCGCTGACCGCCTCGACCACGGGATAGCGCGGCGAAATGGGCGCGCCGCACCCGGCGCAGCGTCCGCGCAGAAACAGATAGCTCAAGAGGGGGATGTTCTCCAGCGCGCTGATGGCGTGATTGCAGTGCGGACAGGCAGAACGTGGCACGAGCAGATTGAAGGGGGCATGGCCGGCAACCGGTTTGCCGTTCAGTTCTGCGCATTGGGCCTGCCACTCACGCTCCATCATCCTGGGCAGGCGATAGATGACGACATTCAGGAAGCTGCCGACCAGCAGACCGAGAATGCCGCAGAGCGTGGTGAAAAAGACCGGGGAATCCTGTAACAGTGTAAGCATCGAATCGGACGTGAAAAGGGCGCGGCAACCTGCCGCGCCCGGTTGGGGGAGTTAAACCACCTGTCCCATCTTGAAGATGGGCAGATACATGGCGATCACCATGCCGCCAATGAGTGTGCCGAGCACCACCATGATGACCGGTTCCATCAGGCTGGAGAGGGCTTCCACGGCGTCATCCACCTCGGCCTCGTAAAAGTCGGCCACCTTGGACAGCATGCTGTCGATGGAGCCGGATTCTTCGCCAATGGCGACCATCTGCAGCACCATGCCCGGGAAGACGTTGGTGCTGATCATGGCGGCGTTCAGGCTGTTGCCGGCGGCGACATCGCGCTGAATCTGCTTCGTTGCGTCCGCATACACCGCATTCCCGGCGGCGCCGGCGACCGAATCAAACGCCTCGATCAGCGGCACGCCCGCGGCAAACATGGTGGACAGCGTCCGCGTCCAGCGCGCGATGGTGGCCTTGCGCACCAGGGGGCCGAATACCGGGATTTTGAGCATCAGCTGATCCATGACGCGCTGCATCTTCTTGTTCCGTTTCCAGGCGTAGAAGAAGCCGTAAATGGTGCCGCCGATAATCGCGAAGATCGCCCACCACCACGCGACGAAGAAATCGGAGATCGCCATCACCACCAGGGTGGGTGCGGGCAGGTCGGCGCCGAAGCTGCTGAACAGTTCCTTGAACGCCGGGATCACGAAAATCATGATGATGGCAGTGATGACGAACGCCACCACGATGATGGAGATCGGATAGAACAGGGCGGACTTGATTTTGCTCTTGATGGCCTGGATTTTTTCCTTGTAGGAGGCCAGACGGTCGAGCAGGCTGTCGAGAATACCGGCGGCCTCACCCGCGCCAATCAGATTGCAATACAGGTCGTCGAAATACAACGGGAATTTGCGAAATGCCTGCTCCAGGCTGTTGCCGGTTTCCACATCAAGCTTGATGTCCATCAACAGCCGGGCCACTGCCGGGTTGTCGTGTCCCTTGCCCACGATATCGAAAGCCTGCAACAAGGGGACGCCCGATTTCAGCATGGTGGCGAGTTGTCGGGTGAACAGCGCGATATCTTTATCACTGACCTTGCCGGAGCCGGCTGAGCTTTTCTTGACCTTGCTGACGTTGATGCCCTGGCGGCGAAGATGGGCCGAGACGCTGGCCTCGCCGGGCGCGCGCATCTCGCCTTTCACAACCTTGCCGGTTTTGTCCTTGCCTTCCCAGGTGTAGAGGATTTCCTTGACCTTGATATTTTTCTCTCTAGCCATCGTGTTCCCCCGACTCAAAATCTGCACACGTGCAGTCGCCACCGTTCAATGCGTGCGATTTTTTACAGCGACCATTGTAAAGCCCTAGCGCATGATGCATGGCATCGTTTTCTTTGTAAAGCCGTGCGACTCAGTGATCGTGTGCGGGTTTCCGGATGCTGAAGATGCGCGCCACTTTAACCGCGTGGTCCTGGGTCTGGATGATCTCGATCGGGTAATCGCCGATCTTCACGCTGGTGCCTGCTTCCGGGATGTCCTGCAGGTGTTCGAGGATCAGTCCGTTGAGGGTCTTGGCTTCTCCCAGCGGCAGGTGGAGTCCCAGTTTGCGGTTGAGTTCGCGCAAACTGCTGCCGCCCTCGAGCAGATAGCTGCCGTCGTCCTGGCGCAGATATTTGCCGCTGTGGGCGGGGGATTGCGTGGTGAACTCGCCGACAATCTCTTCCAGGATGTTTTCCAGCGTGACCATGCCCAGCAGCTCGCCGTATTCGTCCACCACCAGCCCCAGCCGCGTCCGGCGTTCCTGAAATTGCTGCAGTTGCTTGAGGAGCGGCGTATCGGAAGGGATGAAATATGGATCGTTCAGCACTTCGCGCAATTGCGCGGTATCCATCGTTTCTTCATGCAACAGGGGTAACACACGTTTGATGTGCAGAATGCCGATGATGTTGTCCTGCGTCGCGGCATATACGGGCAGCAGCGTGTGATGGCAGGTGATGAGTTGCTGGCGCAATTCGGCGGGCGGCGTGTCGATATCCAGCGACTCGATCTGGAGGCGCGGAATCATCACATCGTTGACGGTGATGCGTTCCAGATCGACCAGGTTGAGCAGCATCTTCTGGTGTTTGCGCGGCAGGAAATGTTCGGCATCCAGCACCAGGCCGCGCAGTTCCTCCAGGGTCATTTTCTGCTTGCTTTGGTCGGTCTGGATGTGGATGCGGACGATCCACAGCAGTCCTTTGACCAGGGCGGTCGCCACCGAAACGATCGGATGAAACAGGGTAATCAGCGGCGTCAACACATAGCTGGCGGGCAGGGCGACCCGTTCCGGGAAGCTGGCTGCAATGATCTTGGGCATGATTTCGCTGAACACCACCAGTGCAAAAGTCAGTGCCAGCGTGCCGAACAGGATGGCCAGGTCATCCTGGCCGAACAGGCGCAGGATGATGATATTGGTCACGGCCGCAGCCGCGACGTTGAGCAAGGTATTGCCAAGCAGGATCGAACCCAGCAGCTTGTCCACCTTACCCAGCAGGCTGGCCGTCAGCCGCGCGCTGCGGTTGCCTTTGCGCACTAGGCTGTTCAGGCGGGCGCGATTGAGCGCCATCATGCTGGTTTCCGAGCCGGAGAAGAAGGCGCTGCAAATCAGCAGGACGATCAGGATGCCGAACAGCGTAGTCAGGGAAATGTCATCCAAAGCATAAGTCCCAAAGGGGGAAGAGGCGGGGAGTATCGGGGAGTGCGTCCGGCAGTGTCAACTTCACCAATCCTTGAAGGTCAGGCCGAACCCGAAGGTGGTTTGTTTGTGGTTATAGTCCACCAGGCTGTTGCCGTATCCGCTGGTGAGTTGCAGACTCAGGCGTGCCAGGTGCAGGAGGTGCACCGGGGTTGACCAGTCCAGTTGGGCGAAGCCGCGCAGTCGGGCCGTGGATAGATTGCTGCGAACGAGCAGTGTTACTTCGTCGTCGGTATCGGGGGCCCAGTGCGCTTCCAGTTCCGCCCGCCCCAGGAATTTTTGAATATCCGGATTGTCGTCGCTGGCGGTCGCTTCGGGGATGCGCCACCAGCCCCGCGCCAGCAAGTATGAGTGGCTCCACTCCCAGCCGCTTTGCAGATAGACGCGGTTCCAGCTGCGCGAGAGGGGGAGGCTGCGGCCATTGGATTGGTGCACCAGTCCCAGATTGATGAGTTTCCATCCGCGCGCGCGACCGGTGCCGAAGGTGCCGATCAATTCCGGCTCATAATTGGTTTCGCGAAAAGCAGAAGAGTTTGCGCTATTGAACATCTGCCAGTAGGACTGTTGGGTAAAGCCGGCCCAGAGCCGAAAATCCGTGAAACCCAAGGCGTTGATCTCGCGGAAATTGCCGATTTCCGATTTGGCGCTGAACTGAAATTTTAATTCGTTGGGGCCGTAAGCGTAGGGCGTGGCGGCGCTATGTCCCGGGGTGGGCGAGGCCGGCTGCGTGTTGATGCGCGAAGTATGGTGCAGCATCAGGCGGTTGGCGCGATACGGCTCGAGACGACGGATGCCGTCCCGGTCGGGGTTGCCGCGCCCATCGAGGTCCCAGGCGCGGGTCAGGGCCGAACGGTCGGCGTAGTGCTGGCCGGTGAGTGTGTCGTAGCAGGCGAGCCGCTCGGTATCGTTCGGCTTTTCGGCACAGGATTTCCAATCGGGTTTGGCGGCCTGGGCCGAACACGCGGCACAGGTGAGCCACAGCAACAGCATTCTCCGTTTCATGCCGGCCCCATTTTGCGGGCACGGTATAGCAGCCAGGCGCCGGCCAACACCATCGGCAGACTCAACCACTGTCCCATGCTGACCCCGAACGTCATCAGGCCAAAAATCCCATCGTCGGGATTGCGCGCGAATTCGCCGATGAAACGGAAGCTGCCATAGCCGATGAGGAACAGGCCGGATACGGCGCCGACGGGGCGCGGCTTTCCGGAATACAGCCAGAGCAGTGCGAACAGCGCGACGCCCTCCAGCGCGAACTCGTACAACTGCGAAGGATGGCGCGGTAGCGTGTCCACCCGGGGGAAGATCATGCCCCACGGTCCATCGGTCGGGCGCCCCCACAACTCGCCGTTGATGAAATTGCCGAGCCGCCCGAACGCCAATCCGGGAGGCACGAGTGGAGCGATGAAATCCATCAGAGACAACCATTGGATATTGCGACTGCGGGCAAACAGCGCCATCGCCACCAGCACGCCGAGGAAGCCGCCGTGGAACGACATGCCGCCTTCCCATACCGCGAGGATTTTGAAGGGATGAGAAAAGTAATAGCCCGGGTTGTAAAACAACACTTCGCCCAGGCGGCCACCGAGGATCACGCCGAGCACTCCATAAAACAGCAGATCGTCGAGGAATTTATTGTCCCGGTCGGGCTGTTTCAAGGCTCCCAGGCGCATGCGCCCCAGCCAGATGAACACGATGAATCCCAGCAGGTACATCAGCCCGTACCAGTGGATGGCGAAGGGGCCGAGATGCAGGGCGACGGGGTCGAATTGCGGGTGAACGAGCATGGGGCGATGGGTTAGAATTGATGCCCGGATTATACGTTGCTTAGAAAGACATCATGGCCCAATACCGTTCACGCACTTCCACCCACGGTCGCAACATGGCTGGCGCTCGCTCCTTGTGGCGCGCGACGGGCATGAAAGACGGCGACTTCGGCAAGCCCATCATCGCCGTTGCCAACTCCTTCACCCAGTTCGTGCCGGGTCATGTGCACCTGAAAGACCTTGGGCAACTGGTGGCGCGCGAGATCGAGAAGGCGGGCGGCATCGCCAAGGAATTCGACACCATCGCGGTGGATGACGGCATCGCGATGGGGCACGACGGCATGTTGTATTCCCTGCCTTCGCGCGACCTCATCGCCGATTCCGTGGAATACATGTGCAACGCGCACTGTGCCGATGCGCTGGTGTGCATCTCCAACTGCGACAAGATCACACCGGGCATGTTGATGGCGGCGATGCGCCTGAACATCCCGGTGGTGTTCGTTTCCGGCGGGCCGATGGAAGCGGGCAAGGCGACCTTGCAAGGCAAAGTCGTCGGTCTGGATCTGGTGGATGCAATGGTGGCGGCGGCGGATGGTCGCGTGAGCGACGAGGATGTAAATGTGATCGAGCGTTCTGCGTGTCCGACCTGCGGTTCCTGTTCCGGCATGTTCACCGCCAATTCGATGAACTGTCTGACCGAAGCGCTGGGTTTGTCACTGCCCGGCAACGGTTCGCTGGTGGCAACTCATGCCGAACGTAAGCAACTTTTCTTGCGCGCGGGGCGCACCGTCGTCGAGTTGTGCAAGCGCTATTACGAGCAGGACGACGCTTCTGTATTGCCGCGCAGTATCGCCACCTTTGAAGCGTTCGAGAACGCGATGACGCTGGACATCGCCATGGGCGGCTCGACCAACACCGTGTTGCACCTGCTGGCCATCGCGCGCGAGGCCGGGGTGGATTTCACCATGCGCGACATGGATCGTTTGTCGCGCCGGGTGCCGACCCTGTGCAAGGTCGCGCCGTCGTCGGAATACCACCTGGAAGACGTGCACCGCGCGGGCGGCATCGCCGCCATCCTGGGCGAACTGGATCGTGCGGGCTTGCTGCATGGCGAAGTCGGCACGGTGCACAGCCGGACAATGCGCGAAGGGTTGCAGCAGTGGGACATCGCGCAAACGAAAAATGAGGAAGCGAAGAAATTCTTCCGCGCCGCACCCGGCGGCATCGTCACCACGATTGCCTTCTCGCAATCCATGCTGTATCCGGAACTGGATACGGACCGCGCCACAGGCTGCATCCGCGATGCGGCGCACGCCTATTCCAAAGATGGCGGGTTGGCGGTGCTGTACGGCAACATCGCGCTCGATGGCTGCATCGTGAAGACAGCCGGCGTGGATGACAGTATTTTGAAGTTCAGCGGCCGCGCGCGCGTGTTCGAAAGTCAGGATGCCTCGGTTGCAGCCATTCTGGGCGATCAGATCGTAGCGGGCGATGTGGTGGTGATCCGCTATGAAGGCCCGAAGGGTGGGCCGGGGATGCAGGAGATGCTGTATCCGACCTCGTACCTCAAATCCAAAGGGCTGGGCAAAGCCTGCGCCCTGCTGACCGACGGGCGCTTCTCCGGCGGCACTTCGGGTCTTTCCATCGGCCATGTCTCGCCGGAAGCGGCGAGTGGCGGCGCGATCGGGCTGGTGCAGGAAGGCGACACCATCGCGATCGATATTCCCAACCGCACCATCAACCTGGCGATCTCCGATGCCGAACTGGCCAAACGCCGTGCGGTGATGGAGGCGCAGGGCAAGCAAGGTTGGAAGCCTGCCGCCGAGCGTCCGCGCAAAGTATCTGTCGCATTGCGCGCCTACGCGGCCATGGTGACATCCGCCGACAAGGGCGCAGTGCGCGATGTGACGCAGGTGGAAAAGTGATCAAAAAGCGAACTAGCCACGGATGAACACAGATGAAACACGGATAAGAATCAGGCCGATTTCATCCGTGTTTCATCCGTGAAAATCTGTGGCTGAAGGATTTTCGGGGGTGTCATGAAAGCCATACTGGTTGCAAATCCGAAAGGCGGCAGCGGCAAGACCACGCTGTCCACCAACATCGCGGGCTATCTGGCGGCGCAGGGGCAGCGGGTGGCAATTCTCGATCTGGACCGGCAGAAGTCCGCCACGCAATGGCTGGCGACACGCCCGCCCGAGCTGCCAGGCATCGAGTTGATGCAATCGGACGGCGAGCGCAATGCGCCGCTCGACACCCTGGTGATCGATTCTCCGGCGGGGTTGCATGGCAAGAATCTGGAACATGCGTTGAAGCTGGTGCACCGGGTGATCGTGCCGATCGCGCCGTCGGCTTTCGACATTCAGGCCAGCCGCGATTTTTTGCACCTGCTGCACCACGAGAAAATGGTGCGCAAGGGAAAGATATTCGTCGGCGTGGTCGGGATGCGCATGGATCCGCGCACGCGCGCCGCGCTGACGCTGGAGCAATTTTTGCAGGGGCTGGATTTGCCGGTGCTCGCTTATCTGCGCGAGACTCAGGCCTATGTGACGGCGGGATTCGAGGGCAAGACGCTGTTTGACTTGCCTCCTTCCCAGGCGCAGCGTGAACTGGAACAGTGGACTTATTTGCTGGGATGGCTGCAAAGTGGTGACGAAAATCATGATTAGGGAGGCGACATGAACAAATTTTGGATGATGTGCGGTGTGCTGGTGCTGCTGGGATGCCAGAAGGAAGACACGCCGCCTGCGGCGACGCAAGCGGCCGGGGCGGTGGTTGCGCCAGTCGCACCCCCCTCCGTGGCGCAGGAAGTGAGCAAGGCAGAAACTGCCCCGGCAAAACCGGTCGCCAAAGCTGCACCGGTGGTGAAGGCGGCTCCGGCGGAGCAGGCCAGCGCGAGGCAAGCACCCCAGATGGCTGCGCCGGTTGCAGTGCCGCCTGCGTCCGATCCATTGCCGCCGCCGACCGTTGCTCCAGCGCCCGCCCAGTTGGATACCGCGCCGGGACCTGCCGTGATGGAGGCGGCAGTCCTGGAATTGGCGCGCAAAAGCAACTGTTTTGCCTGCCACGCGCTGGACAAGAAAGTGGTCGGGCCGGCCTGGAAGGCGGTGGCGGCAAAATACCGGGGCGACGCCAATGCCCAGCGGTATCTGGAAAACAAGATCGCCAAAGGGGGCGGCGGGGTCTGGGGCGGAACGCCCATGCCGGCCCAACCCAAATTGGACCCGGAACAACGCGCGCAATTGGCGAGGTTCATCCTGAATTTGCAATAGCGCGTCAACCCGAGGGTGGGGCGCCGCGTTAACTGCCTACCGCCGGTATGTTTGCAATTTGCGCGGGGTTGTTTAGAATGCGGTCGGGGTAAGCGCTCCGCTCGTTTTTTCGTGATGTACAACTTGAATAATGGAGAAAACATGAAATCTATCGTTATCAGCATGGCAGTCGCAGCAGGTCTGATGGTTGCCGGTTCCGCAATGGCTACCGATATGCCGGCCGTCGCCAAGAAGAACAACTGTACCGCTTGCCACTCCGTGGACAAGAAGGTGGTGGGTCCGGCCTGGAAGGATGTCTCTGCCAAATACAAGGGGGATGCAGCCGCTTTCTCCACTACGTTGCCCAATAAAGTGAAGAAGGGTGGCAGCGGTTCCTGGGGCAAGATGCCGATGCCGGCTAATCCCAAGGTCAGCGATGCCGACATGGCAGAGATCATGGCTTTCATCAAAGGCCTGTGATTTAGTCAGTGTCAAACGAAGAAGCCGGCGCGAGCCGGCTTTTTTGTCGCCCCGAATTTTGCCGGGCCGCATTTACCGTGCTTGAGTCCGCTGCGTGTTCAGGGTTTAATCGGGCAAACGACAGATGACAGGGGGCGAAAATGAAAGTGCAGCAGGGGTTTCTGGGCCTGATGGCGTGTGCCGTGCCGCAACTGGCCTGGGCCGGCGTAAGCGAAATGGATGCCGCCTTTGCCTTGGTCAACGGCGTGCTGGCGCAGGTCATCTTTTTCGATATCTTCCCGGGTGAGCCGTCGATGCCGCTGATCGTCGCCTGGTTGATCGTGGCGGCGGTGTTCCTGACCGTGCGTTTCGGTTTCGTCAACCTGCGCATGATGCGCCACGCTTTTCGCGTGATCCGCGGCAAATACCGCACCGTGGACGACCGGGGAGAGGTGACGTCGTTTCAGGCCTTGTCCACCGCGTTGTCCGCCACGGTGGGCTTGGGCAATATCGCCGGTGTCGCCATCGCCATTTCCATTGGTGGGCCGGGCGCGACGTTCTGGATGATCGTGGCGGGTTTCCTCGGCATGAGCACCAAGTTCACCGAGGCCAGCCTGGCGCAGATGTACCGGCGCGTTCGCCCGGATGGTCGCCTCATGGGCGGCGCGATGGAATATCTGTCGATCGGCCTTGCCGAGAAAGGGGTCCCGGGGTTGGGCAAGACGCTGGCGATCCTGTTCGCCCTCTTCACCATCTTCGGCTCGTTCGGTGCGGGGAGTGCGTTCCAGGTCAGCCAGTCGATGGGGGCGGTCCAGGCGCAGATCCCATTCTTCAAGGAATTCCCGATTGCCTACGGCTTGCTCATGGCCGTGGCCGTAGGGCTGGTCATCATCGGTGGTTTGCGCCGCATTGCGCACGTGGCGGAAGCCGTGGTGCCGACCATGGTCATCCTCTATGTCGGAGCGTGTATCTGGATCATCGGCAGCAATGCGCCACTTATTCCGGATGCGTTGGTGAAGATCGTGACGGAAGCTTTTTCTCCCATTGCCGTCGCAGGAGGGATGGTCGGCGTGGTCGTGCAGGGGTTCAAGCGCGCCGTGTTTTCCTCGGAAGCGGGTTTGGGGTCGGCGGCAATCGCGCACTCGACTGCATCGGTAAAGTATCCCGTTCGGCAAGGCTTGGTGGCTTTGTACGAACCCTTCATCGATACCGTGGTGATCTGCACGATGACCGCATTGGTGATCATCATCACGGGGGTGTACAACGCGCCGGAATATGAAGTGATTCGTGCGGCGAGCCAAGGGGCCACGCTTACTTCGATGGCGTTCGCCACCGTCTCGGATTCGTTCCCTGCGATCCTCGCGCTGGCCGTTGTATTGTTTGCATACAGCACGGCCATTTCATGGTCATATTACGGCGAGCGGTGCTGGGTGTATGTCTTCGGCGAGCGATATTCGCTGCTGTACAAGACCCTCTTTATCGGCTTCGTCGTGATCGCATCGGTGGTGAGCGCAGCCAATCTGGTGGATTTCACCGACCTGCTGGTGTTGTCCATGGCCTTCCCCAACCTGTTCGGTCTTTATGTGTTGAGCGGCAAAGTGAAACTTGCGCTGAACGAATACGAGGCGAAACTTGCCAGCGGCGAGCTGGACCGGGAAGTGACCGTCAAACGATCGCTTTGAGCAGGAGCTTGGTCGCCAGGCCGAGCAGCAATAGCGCGAATCCCTTGCGCAGCAAGGGCACTTGAATGCGGTGGGCCGTTTGGGCGCCTAGCGGGGCCGTCAAGACGCTGGCGCTGGCCGCCCAAAACAGGGCGGGCAAATAAACGAAGCCGAGATGCATTTCCGGCAATGCCGGGAGGTGCGACCCAATCAGGATGTAGCCGAAGGTGCCGCCGACGGCAATGGGAAACCCGATGGCGGAAGCGGTGCCGATGGCGCGCCGCAGGGGTACGTTGCACCAGATCAGGAAGGGGATGACCACCGTGCCGCCACCGATGGAGACCAGACTGCTGAGCCATCCGGTGAACGTGCCGAACAGGCTCATTCCCGCGATGCCTGGCAATTCTCGCCCGGCGTGCGGTTTGAAATCCAGCAATATCTGGGTCGCTGCGAAATAAACGAACAGCGCAAAGAACACCATCAGGAAATGCGGCGACACCAGCGCCGCGGAGGTGGCGCCGAGTGCCGTGCCCGACAATATTCCGGGGGTGATATGGCGCAACACCCGCCAATCGACCGCGCCGTGCTGGTGATGCTTGCGCAGGCTCGCCAGCGAAGTGAACAGGATGACTGCCATGCTCGTCCCCAGTGCGAGGTGCATGGTGTGATCGGGCGGCAAATGTTGCGCTTCGAACAGCCACAGGAAGACGGGTACGAGGATCGTCCCGCCGCCGATACCGAACAGGCCGCCCAGGAATCCCGCGATTGCGCCCAACAGCAGATAGGCGAGAGCCCACTCCATCAGGTGTGTGCCAACCGGGCCGTGATGAACTTCCATTCCGCCGGATCGAGCGGCGTGATGGACAGGCGATTGCCGCGCTGCAAGGTGCGCATGTTTTTCAGCTCGGTGTGGCGCTTCAGTTCTTCGATGGAGATGAGCGCAATTTTTCTGACCAGTTTGACGTCCACGTTGAACCAGCGCGGCGTTTCCGGCGTCGCCTTCCCGTCGAAATATTTGCTCTTTGGGTCGAACTGGGTGGCATCGGGATAGGCGGTGCTGCTGACTTGGGCGATGCCCGCGATGCCGGGTTCCTTGCAGTTGGAGTGATAGAACAGCACGCCGTCGCCGATGCGCATCTGGTCGCGCATGAAATTGCGCGCCTGGTAGTTGCGCACGCCATACCAGGCGACAGTCTGGTCAGGCAAGGAAGCGAGATCGTCGATGCTGCAATCGGAAGGCTCGGATTTCATCAGCCAGTAACGCATGGGAAAGGTCCTTAAATGAAAAGTGCGACCGCCAAGGATCGCACTGGAAATTCAAGTCCCCCGCCTGTGCCGTTGACTCAATTTCTTGAACCTGGGTTCAAGAGGGTCGGTTCCCGGCCACATCAGGTGCATCCGCAAGGGATACTCGCAACAGTGGTTCAAGTGGGGCGCAACCTAAGCAATAGCTCATTGGTTCAAAGAATGATGAATCTGACGAACACTGCAGGGGACACGGTCCGATTCTAGAACAACTCATCCTGCTCTGCCAGCGTCGCGTCGATGATTTTCTGCATGGCCTGCGTCCGGTGTTTGAAGGTGGCGAGGTCGAAGCCGCCGCCGACCCGCGTGGTGAGCAGGTCATGCGCGATGTTGAGTGCCGCCATGATGGCAATGCGCTCGACCGAGGCGATCTTTCCGGCATCGCGGATCTCGCGCATTTTCTGGTCCAGATAGGCGACCGCGTCGAGCAATTCGGCGCGTTCGTCCGGCGGGCAGGCAACGCGGAACTCGCGATCGAGGATGCTGACGTCGATAAAACGGGTGTTGGCCTGATTCATGCCGATTCTGCGGGAAGTTGGCCGAGGATTTTCTCGATCCGCTGGGCGGCTTGGGACATTTTGTCCTGGGATCTTCGCTGCTCGTTCAGCGCGGCGGCAACGTGCTGGCGCAATTGCAGGTTCTCCGTGCGCAGGTGTTGCGTCAGTTGCACCAACTGGTTCAACTTCTGTTCGAGGCTGTCAAGTTCGCTTTGCATGGGCGAACTATAGTTTTGAAAACCCATTCAAGTCAATCGGTAACGGGATGTTTTACAAGTGTTTTGGAATTGTTGGCGCGGTTTCGTCCGGGGTGTCTGCCGAATGTTTGCTACAATTCGCGCCGCTTCAAGGTGCGGCGAGCTGAAAATCTCGCCGTTAAACGGGAAACAGGTGAGGAGGTGTTAACTCCAATGCCTGTGCTGCCCCCGCAACGGTAAGTCAGTGTGGATCTGTCAAAAGGCCACTGTGCGCAAGCATGGGAAGGCGACACATCAAGACTGGCGAGCCCGGATACCGGCCCAGAAGCAGGTTCAGGAAGTGCGCGTGGGGCGCATGGATGAAAATCAGTTCAGGTTCATTCCTCATTTCCCGCCGCATTCCTGATTTTGTTCACTGTTCCAACGGGGACGCTTGGAACGTATTCGGGAAAAATCCAAATGAAACAGAAAAAACTTTTTGCCGCACTGCTGTGTGTGGTGTCTTCTTTGGCTTTCGCGGCCGATGACAGCCTGGAGGAGGTGGTCGTCACCGCCTCGCGTTTCGAGGAAAAATCGACCAACCAACCCGTCAACATGACGGTGATCACCCGCGAAGACATTCGCCAGAGCAGCGCGCGAACCTTGCCTGAATTGCTCTCCACGCAGGCTGGCATCACGATGCGCGATCTGTTCGGCAACAACGCGGCTTCCGCCTCGGTCGATATGCGCGGGTTCGGCGCGGCGGCAGGGCAGAATACTTTGATCCTGCTCGACGGTCGCCGCATTACCGATCCGGATTTGTCCGGAGTCCAGTGGGCGGCCATCCCGTTTGCAGCGATTCAGCGCATCGAAATCATGCGCGGCAGTGGCGCGGTTCTGTATGGCGATGGCGCGACCGGAGGCGTCATCAATATCATCACCCGTGCTCCCGCACAAACGGATGGACACGGCGGGTTTGAGTTGCGCACCGGCAGTTATGATGCAAATGAATTGCAGGCGCGCGGCGCTTATTTTTCGGGTGTGGCCGGCATTGATCTGACGGCCAGCGGGTTGACCTCGGAGGGGTATCGCGCCAACAACCGCAACGAGCAAAACAATGTCCAGGCCAATCTGCGCTGGTTCACTGAGGCGGGCGAGTGGGCGCTCAAGCTGGGGCTGGACCGGCAGGATGTTCGTCTGCCGGGTGCGCGCGCCGTACAGCCGGCGCTGGGCATCGATCAGGTGGCGACCGATCCGCGCGGCACGTCAACCCCCCTGGATTTTGCCCGCCGCGACGGCGATCAGGTGGCGCTGGAATGGCAACACAGCCTGGCTGGTGCGGACACGCATCTCGGCGTGGCGCATCGCCGCAAGAACCAGAAGGCGTTTTTTGATTTTGGCGGGTTTCCGATCTACCGCGATAGCGATTTGACCGTGGATTCGTTTACGCCGCGCGTGCGTCTGCCCCATGCCGTCGGCGGCGACAGCACCTTGGTGCTGGGCGCGGATGTGCACCGCTGGGACTACGTGTTGCGCACGTCCAATGCGGTGGGCAACATCGGCCGGCCGATCAATCGGGTGAAAATGAACCAGAACAATACGGCGGTGTATCTGCAAAACAGCGCGCACGTCATGGCTGACACCTGGCTGTTGCTCGGTTGGCGCCGGGAGCATATCAGCATGAATGGCCGGGATGTTTACGATGCGGGCGCGCCCGGTGCATTTTTTGGCACGGCTGCCCCGGCCGGCGCGTTCTCGGATAACCAGAGCGCATATGAAGTGGGTTTGCGCCAGCAGATCAATGAGGCGATCACCCTGCGCGGAAAGTTTGGCCGCAGCTTCCGCCTGGCCAATGTGGATGAAATCTACGAGACAGACCCGTCCTTTGCCAACCAATTCCAGTTTTTGCGGGCGCAGACCGCGAACGGCGTTGAAATCGGGATGGAGCAGCAGGGCGCATCGGGGCGATGGAGCGTGACCGGATTCCGCAACGAAGTGCACAACGAGATTCACCTGGATGCCTTCACGACCGGGGCGGGCAATACCAATCTCCCGCCATCGCGCCGGCAGGGGGTTGAACTGGATGGCAAGTGGCAGGCGCTGTCCCGGTTGAATCTCAATGCGGCGTACACGTACACGCATGCGCGCTTTCTGCAAGGCGTGTTGCCGGGCGGGCCGTTCACTCAGGTGAATGTCAACATTGCCGGCAAGCATGTGCCGCTGGTCCCCACGCACACACTCACCCTGGCGGCCTCCTGGTCGCTGGGCGAGCAGACCCGTTTGAACGCCAGCACCCGGTATGTCGGTCCGCAATTCATGGATAACGACGAAGCCAATACCCTGGGAGTGAAAATACCGTCATACACCCTGGCCGACCTCAAGCTGGTGCATCAGGTCGGGGCGCTGAAATTTGATGCCGCGATCAACAATCTGTTCGATCGCCACTATTTCAACTATGCCGTCAGCAGCCAGTTCACTCCGGGCAGGTACAATGCCTATCCTTTGCCGGGCCGCACCTTTTATCTGGGTTTGGGCTATCAGTTATAGCGCCGGGGCACGGGGCAGGCGACAGCCGTTTCTGTTAGAGTTACAGCCGGTGAACCCATTGAATACAGGCACTGGCCGAAATATAAGGAGAGCAAATGGTGAAGATTTTACACAACAAGACCTTCTGGATTGGCGCGGCGCTGGTGCTGCTGATGGCGGCGACGCGCTTTAACCACTTCGGTTCGGCGGTGGCTTTGCCCGATGCCTCCTACGCCGTGTTTTTCCTGGCGGGGTTATATCTGGGGCGGATGCGCGGCGCGCTGGCGATGCTGGCATTATTGATGTTCGAAGCCGCGCTGGTCGATTTCTACGCGATCAATTTCCGCGAGATCAATGCGTATTGCGTGACCTCGGCGTATGCCTTCCTGGTGTTCGCCTATGGCGCGCTGTGGTTCGTCGGGCGCGGGTATGCGGCGCATTACGCGGTGAGTGGCAAAGGGGCGATCGGTCTGATGCTGGCGGCTGCGGCGGCGGGCAGTGCGGCCTTCGTCATCGCCAATGTCAGTTTCTATCTGCTGGCGGGCTATTTCGAACAGATGAGCGTGTGGCAATATGTGACCAGCGTGGCGCAATACTTCATGCCCTACGTTGCAGTGACGATGTTCTATGTCGGGCTGGCATTCGCGGCGCAGATGCTGGCGCGCCACTTCGGCAAGCCGCAGCACGAAGCTGATGTAGTCTGATCCGGCGTGAGCCCTGTTGCTGTGCAGATGACCAGTTATCAGCTCTATCTGCGCTTGCTGCGTTACGTTCACCCGCATTGGCGGGCATTTGCCGTATCAATTTTGGGCATGATCGTGGCGGCGGCGACCGAGCCGCTGTTGCCCGCCCTGCTCAAACCTTTCCTCGACGGCACCTTCGTGCACAAGGACGACTGGGTGATGCGCTGGGCGCCGGTGTTCATTCTGGCGATCTTTTTTGTGCGCGGGCTGGCCGGCTTCTTCGGGTCCTATGCCATCCACTGGGTGGGCAATCGGGTGGTGATGGACTTGCGCTCCGAAATGTTCGGCAAGCTGATGACGCTGCCCACCCGCTACTATGACGACCACGCCACCGGGCTGCTCATCTCCAAGCTGACTTACGATGTGACCAACGTCACGGCGGCAGCCACCAGCGTCGTCACCATCGTCATCCGCGACGCCATCATCATCCTCGGCCTGTTGGGCTGGCTGTTCTATCTGGACTGGAAGCTGACCCTGATCTCGCTCACCATCGCGCCCGTCGTGGCCGCGATCATTCAGACCATCAACCGCCGCTTGCGCAATGCCAGCCGCAACACGCAGGAGGCGATGGGCAACATCACCCAGGTCATCGAGGAAAGCGTGACGGCGCACAAGGTGGTCAAGCTGTTCGGCGGGCAGGCTTACGAACAGCAGCGTTTCAACAGCGAGATCAACGGGGTGCGCCGCTACATCATGAAACAGGCGGCGGCGGCGCTGGCGAATGTACCGCTGGTGCAGATGGTGGCGGCAGTTGCACTCTCCTTTGTGATCTATCTCGCCATCGGCCAGGCCAAGAGCGATGCCACGACCGTGGGCGGCTTTCTGTCCTTCGTCGCGGCGATGCTGATGCTGACCGCACCGCTCAAGCGCATCGCCAGCATCACCGAATTCATCCAGCGCGGGCTGGCGGCGGCGGAAAGCGTATTCGAGCTGCTCGACAGCGAAAGCGAGACCGATAGCGGCAAGAAACAACTGGGACGGGTGCACGGCAGTTTGCAACTTGAGCACGTCGGTTTCACTTATGGGCGTGACGGGCGCATGGCGTTGCAGGACATCAATCTTGGGATTCCAGCGGGGCAGGTGGTGGCACTGGTCGGGGCTTCGGGCAGCGGCAAGAGCACGCTGGCGAATCTGGTGCCGCGCTTCTACGAGTTAAGCAGCGGGCGCATCCTGATCGACGGTCAGGATGTGCGCGAGGTAACGCTGGCCAGTCTGCGCGCGAACATCGCCCTGGTCAGCCAGGAAGTGGTGCTGTTCAACGACACCCTTGCGGCCAACATCGCCTACGGCCAGATGCGCGAAGTGCCTGAGAGCGAGATCATCGCGGCGGCGACCGCGGCGCATGCGATGGAATTCATCAGCGACATGCCGCAGGGATTGAATACGCTGGTCGGCGAAAAGGGCGTGCGTCTCTCCGGCGGGCAGCGCCAGCGCATCGCCATCGCCCGCGCGATTCTGAAGGATGCGCCGATCCTGATCCTGGACGAGGCGACTTCCGCGCTCGACTCGGATTCCGAACGGCATGTGCAGGCGGCGCTGGAGATTCTGATGCGCGACCGCACCACCCTGGTGATCGCGCACCGCTTGTCCACCATCGAAAAGGCCGACCGCATCGTGGTGCTGCAAAAGGGCAGCATCGTCGAAAGCGGTACCCATGCCGAACTGTTGCGGTTTGACGGGGTGTACGCGCAGTTGCACCGCACCCAGTTCGGCGGCGGTACCGCGTAAAATTTGGCCGCCACCGGTTGACAGGACGCAACCATCTGGTACATTTCATACCCAAGCATTTCACTCAACAATCATCACTTAACGGAGGTCATCATGGCAGTACTCGTAGGCAAGCAAGCACCCGATATCAACGCTGTCGCCGTCATGGGCAACAACGAGATCAACGAATCCTTCAATTTGAAAAAGCACATCAACGGCAAGTACGCGGTCGTGTTCTTCTACCCGCTGGACTTCACCTTTGTCTGCCCGTCCGAAATCATCGCCTTCGATCACCGCCTGGACGAATTCAAGAAGCGCAACGTCGAAGTGATCGGCGTGTCCATCGACTCGCACTTTACCCACCTCGCCTGGAAGAACACGCCGGTGAACAATGGCGGTATCGGCCAGGTGCGCTATCCGCTGGTCGCCGACATCAAGCACGAAGTGTGCAAGGCATATGACGTCGAAGCAGACGGCGGCGTGGCTTTCCGCGGCTCGTTCCTGATCGACCGTTCCGGCATGGTGCGCCACCAGGTGGTGAACGATCTGCCGCTGGGACGCAACATCGACGAAATGATCCGCATGGTCGATGCCCTGCAATTCAACGAAGAGCATGGCGAAGTCTGCCCGGCCGGCTGGAGCAAGGGCAAGGCGGGCATGGGCGCATCGACAGAGGGCGTGGCGAAATACCTGGCTGCACACGCGGCTGAACTTTAAGTCGTCCGTTCGTCCAAAAAAGGCTCCTGCGGGAGCCTTTTTTCATGATCGGCGTGCGCCGGGATTGCGATAAAATGTGCTGCGTCAAAGGCAAGGAGCGGAGAATAGGGTCGAGCGGAGAATAGGGTCAGGTCTTGCCTTTTGCCTTGTTTAATGCCCTGTGTTAGTGTTGGCGCATGTCCAGACCGTTGCGAATCGAATTTGCCGGAGCGCTCTACCATGTCACCTCGCGCGGGGACGGGCGGGAAGATATTTTTCTGGATGACGCTGATCGCGAACTCTTTCTCGAAGTGCTCGAAGAAGTGGGCGAGCGGTTCAACTGGACACTCCACGCTTACTGCCTGATGGACAACCACTACCACCTGCTGCTGGAAACCCCCGACAGCAACCTCGCCAAGGGCATGCGTCACCTCAACGGCGTTTACACCCAGCGCTTCAACCGCAAACACAAACGCGTTGGTCACGTCTTTCAAGGTCGCTACAAAGCCATCATCGTACAAAAGCAAACCTACCTGCTCGAACTCGCCCGTTACATCGTCCTCAACCCCGTCAGAGCGCGCATGGTACGCGCTGCCCGCGACTGGCCGTGGAGCAGCTACCGCGCCACCGCCACAATGGCAGCTACACCGCCTTGGCTGGCAACCGACTGGATACTCTCCGCCTTCTCCGACAAACGCAGCGCAGCCATCGAACGCTACAAGGCATTCATCGCCGAAGGAAAGAACCAGCCCGCGCTCTGGGAACAACTCAAAAATCAAATCTACCTCGGCACCGATGCCTTCGTCGAAAAGATGCAAACCAAAAAACCAGAGAAACAAGACTTGAGCGAAATCCCTCTGAGCCAAAGACGCGCCATGGCAAAAGCATTGGAACACTATGCCGCAAAAGGCAGCAGCCGAGACGAAGCCATTGCCAACGCATACAACAGCGGCGCATACAGCATGAAAGAAATCGGCAACCACTTCGGATTGCACTATTCCAGAGTAAGCCGAATAATCGCCCACCAGCGCAAAGTCAAAGAAAGTTAGCGCAAAACGAACCCCGCGAAAGGATTGAAAATGAAACTGCTGCAATTCCTTTCACTGCTCGCCACAACAATCGTCATACCTCACACACCCGCAACGGCATTGGAACAAACAAGTTCGGCAAAAGGAATGGAGAGGGGCAAAAGGCAAGACCTGACCCCGTGGCGCGTGCGGGAAAAGGAATCGAGATGGGCAAAAGGCAAGACCTGACCCCGTGGCGTTGCGCAAAAGAGTGCAGCGGTGAATGTTGAAATGTGGAGGAAAGCAGCATGAGGGAGTTTGTGCTGATTGTTGCGTTTATATCAGGAGGGATGACTCTGCTAGGAATTTATTCTTTTTTAGAGTTTTCGGTCAAGTCCAAAATTTGCTGTAAATTCGATTCAGTAAATCTGCTTTCTCTCACCCGTTGAGCGCAATTACCTTGCTATCTTCGGGCGGGTTTTTTCTGGCTGCTGCCCATTCGTTGAATTCATCCATATCCAGGTATTTCCGCTCCTGCCAGACCTCGTTCTGTTCTGCCAG